>DATDMW010000040.1:0-18673 GCA_036518595.1 Burkholderiales bacterium | reverse complement strand
AGAGCGCGAGATGCGCGAGCGACGCGCGAGCGCCCGCCGCGCGCAGCGTCTCGGCCTGGAGCGTCGTATAGCGGTTCTGCTTGTCGAGATAGCGCTCGAGCGTCTCGGCCGAGTCGTGCATCAGGTCGCCCGAGAGCCGCTGCACGGCTTCGGCGGTCAGCACCTTCTCGTGCACCGCGTCGTCGCTCCAGCGCGCGGCCGCCCGGTGGAACAGGCGCACGCTCCAGTCCGGGTAGCCCTCGCCGTGGCGCAGCCACCGCCCGAGGAAGCGGTTGCAGCGGGCGAGCGCGTAGACGCGCCCGCGCGGCGCGGCGAGCTCGCGCGCGATGGCCTCGCGCAGCGCCGGGCTCACGCGCTCGTCGGCGTCGACGCACAGCACCCAGTCGTGGGCGGCAGCCGCGACCGCGAGCTGCTTCTGCGGCCCGAAGCCGAGCCAGGCGTGCTCGAGCACGCGCGCGCCGCGCGCGCGCGCGAGCTCGCGCGTCGCGTCGGTCGAGCCGGAGTCCACGACCAGCGTCTCGTCCGCGAACGCGACGCTGTCGAGACATTCGCCCAGCTGAGCGGCGGCGTTCTTGGTGATGATCACCGCGGACAAGGCCATGGATCTTCCCGTGCCGGCGACGCCGGCAATCCCGTATAATCAGGAGCTTATGCGGGTCATTCTAACCCTATTCCGCGCTCGCGGGCTGCCCGCCCGGGGATGAAGAAGATCCTGCTCGTGAAGACGTCGTCGCTCGGCGACGTCATCCACAACTTCCCGGTCGCGACCGACATCCGCCGGCAGCTTCCGGAGGCGCGCATCGACTGGCTGGTCGAGGAGCCCTACGCCGCGCTGGTCGCGCTGCACCCCGCCGTGCACCGCGTCATCCCGGTCGCGATCCGGCGCTGGCGCCGCGGGCTGCTGGGGCACCGCACCTGGAAGGAGATCGCCGAGTTCCGCCGCCTGTCGCAGGCCGAGTCCTACGACGCCGTCGTCGACACCCAGGGCCTGGTGAAGAGCGCGGTGCTCGCGCGCGCCGCGCGCGGGCGCCGCCACGGCTTCGACGCCGCGAGCGCACGCGAGCCGCTCGCCGCCCGCCTGTACGACGTGACGCACCACGTCGCCCGCGCGCAGCACGCGGTGCGCCGCAACCGGCTGCTCGCGGCGGCGGCGCTCGGCTACCGCGTCGGCGAAGGCTTCGACTACGGCATCGTCGCGCCCGCGGCCGCCGCGCGCGAGCCGTACTGCGTGCTGCTGCACGGCTCGAGCCGCGTGGACAAGCTCTGGCCCGAGACGTCGTGGATCGAGCTCGGCCGGCGCCTCGAGGCGCGCGGCATGCGCTGCCTGCTGCCCTGGGGCAGCGACGAAGAGCGCGAGCGCAGCGAGCGCATCGCCACGGGCCTCGGCCGCGCCGACGTGCCGGCCGCGATGCCGCTCGACCGGCTGGCGGGCGCGCTGCGCGGCGCGAGCGCCGTCGCCGGCGTCGACACCGGGCTGACGCATCTCGCCGCCGCGCTGTCGCGGCCGGTGGCGGCGATCTACTGCGCCACCGATCCGCGGCTGACCGGCGTCGTCGGCGGTCCCGCGACGCGCAACGTCGGCGGGCCCGGCCACGTGCCGAGCGCCGAAGAAGTCTGGGAGGCGCTGGCGGACGTCGGGGCCGTGTGATGTGGCCCGCAGGCTACCGGCTGCTGCTGTGGCTCGCGTTTCCCTGGATCCTGGTCCGCCTTTGGTGGCGCGGCCGCGACGAGCCGGGCTACCGCCGCAACGTGGCGGAGCGCTTCGGCTTCTACCGCGACGCGCCCTCGCGTCCGGTCCTCTGGCTGCACGCGGTGTCGCTGGGCGAGACGCGCGCCGCCGAGCCGCTGGTGCGCGCGCTGCTCGCCCGCCATCCCGAGTGCGAGCTTCTGGTCACGCAAATGACCGCGACCGGCCGCGCGGCGGCGCAGGCGCTCTTCGGCGACGGCGTACGCCTCGCGTACCTGCCGTACGACTATCCCTCCGCGGTGCGCCGCTTCCTGCGGCACTACCGCCCGCGCGTCGGCCTGCTCATGGAGACCGAGGTCTGGTTCAACCTCGTGCGCGAGTGCCGCGCGGCCGGCGTTCCGGTGCTGCTCGTGAACGCGCGCATGTCGGAGAAATCGGCCCGCGCCTACGGCGCCGTTGCTCCGCTCTCGCGGCTCGCTTTTGCCGCGCTGCGCGCGGTCGCCGCGCAGACCGCCGAGGACGCGGCGCGGCTGCACGCGCTCGGCGCCGGCGCGGTCGAGGTCACCGGCAACCTGAAGTTCGACGCCGTCCCGGCGACCGGCATGAAGGAGCTCGCCTCGGAGCTGCGCGTGCGCTTCGGCGAGCGCCGCGTGCTGCTCGCCGCGAGCACGCGCGAGGGCGAGGAGGAGCTGCTGCTCGACGCGCTCGAGCGCAACTCGATCGGCGACGCGCTGACGGTGATCGTGCCGCGGCACCCGACCCGCTTCGACGAGGTGGCCGCGATGCTCGCGCGCCGCGGGCTCGCGGTCGTGCGCCGCAGCGCCGGCGCCGCCGTCCCCGCCGACTGCCGCTACGTGCTCGGCGACAGCATGGGCGAGATGGCGGCGTACTACCAGGCGTGCGACGTCGCGTACGTGGGCGGCAGCCTCCTGCCGTACGGCGGGCAGAACCTGATCGAGGCGTGCGCGCTCGGAGTCCCGGTGCTGATCGGCCCGCACACCTACAACTTCGCGCAGGCGGCGGAGGCCGCGGTCGCCGAGGGGGCGGCGCTGCGCGTGGCGAGCGCCGACGATGCGATCGTACGCTCGCGTGCGCTGCTGCAGGACCCCGACCGGCGCCGGCGCATGGCGGAGGCCGGCGTGCGCTTCTGCCTCGCGCATCGCGGGGCGACCGAGCGCACCGTGGAGCTCGTGGAGCGCGTGGTCGCCGGCTAGTCGCCGTCGGGGCGGCCGTGCCCCGACGTCATTCCCCGAGCAGCCGGTTGACGTCTTCGACGTCCGCGTCGCTCAGGACACCGGCGGCCGCCTTGAGGCGCAGGCCGTTGAGGAGCGTGTCGTAGCGCGCCCGCGACAGGTCGCGCTGCGTCTGGAAGACCTGCTGCTGCGAGTTCAGCACGTCGATGTTGATGCGCACGCCGACCTCGTAGCCGAGCTTGTTCGACGCAAGCGCGGTCTGCGAGGACACGAGCGCCTGCTCCAGCGCGCGCACCTGCGCCATGCCGTTGGTGACGCCGAGGAAGGACTGGCGGGCCGAGAGCGCCGCCTGGCGCCGGCTCGTCTCGAGGTCGGCGCGCGCCTTTTCGCGGTTGGCGATCGCCTCGCGGGTGCGCGAGTTCACCGCGCCCCCGGAGTAGAGGGGGATCGCGAGCTGCAGCCCGATGGTGCCGATCTTGACGTCGCTGCCGAGGCCCGAGTTGACGTTGGTGCTCGCGCCCGAGCCCGTCTGGCCGTAGGTGCCGACCACGTCGAGCGTCGGGTAATGCCCGGCGCGGTTGCGGTCGATCTCGCGCTCGGCGATCTCGAGGCCGGCCCGCTGCACCACGACGGCGTAGTTCTGGCTCTGCGCGGAGTCGACCCAGCGCTCCATGTCGTTCGGCTCCGGGACGCGCAGCTCGAGCTTCGATCGCAGCGGCGTCAGCCGGTCGGGAAAGCGGCCGATCAGCTGCTGCAGCGTGCGCCGCCGGATCTCGAGGTCGTTCTGCGCCGCGATCTCCTGGGAGACGGTCAGGTCGTAGCGCGCCTGCGCCTCGTGCGTGTCGGTGATGGTCGCGGTGCCGACCTCGAAGTTGCGCTTCGCCTGCGCGAGCTGCTCGGAGATCGCCGCCTTCTGCGCGCCGATCACGGCGAGCGTGTCCTGCGCGGCGAGCACGTCGAAGTACGCCTGCGCCACGCGCACGATGAGGTCCTGGACCGCCTGGCTGAACTGGGCCTCCGACTGGCGCACCTGGAACTCCGACTCCGTGTACTGCACCCAGTTCTGGAAACGAAACAGCGGCTGGCTCAGCGTCACGGTCCAGCCGTTGCTGTTGAACTGGCGCTGGATGTCGCTCGTCGGGTCGGTGCGCGGGCGGATGGTCGCGTCGTTGTAGGTGGTGTTCGCGGTCGCGTTCAGGGTCGGCAGGATGAGCGCGCGTCCCTGCGGCAGCTTCTCGCGTCCGGCCTCGACCGCCGCGCGCGCCGACGCGTACTGCGGGTCGTTCGCGAGCGCCTCGCGGTAGGTCTGGAGCAGGTCGGCCGCGCCGGCGTCGGCGGCGCAGCCGATGCAGCCGACGGCGAGGAGGACGAGCGCGCGGGGCGTGATGCGGAGCATCGCTCAGTACTGCGGCATGCCGGGCTCGACCTGCCTGGCCCAGCCGTCCACGCCCCCGGTCAGGTTGTACACGCGGCTGAAGCCCGCGGCCTCGAGCAGCACGCCGACCTGGAAGCTGCGCGCGCCGTGGTGGCACACGACCACGGTATCCGCGCCCGGATCGAGCTCGTCCTTGCGCCCGGGGACGCTCGCCATCGGGATGTGCACCGAAGCGGCGATGCGGCAGATCTCGAACTCCCAGGGCTCGCGCACGTCGAGCAGGACCGGCTTCCCGCGCGACGGGTCGGCGAGCCAGTCTGCGAGCTGCTGCGGCGTGATCTGCTGCATGTCGCCGCTAGAACGTGAAACGCCGCGGCTGGGGCGCGTTCCTGAGGGGCGCGAGGCAGGTTTCGAACAGGTTCACGGTCTGGAACGCGCCCGGCTCGAGGCAGCGCACGAGGCAAGCCTCCATGACGGGCGGGTCGCCGACCACCGCGAACAGGCGGCCGCCGGGCTTGAGCTGCTCGAGCAGCGACGGCGTCAGCACGGGCGTGGATGCCGTGAGGACGATGACATCGTAGGGCGCGAGCGCCGCCCAGCCCTGGGCGGCGTCGCCGAGCTCGACGCGGACGTTCGCGACGCCGGCGCGGCGCAGGTTGTCCTCGCCGAACGCCTTCAGCTCCGGGTCGATCTCCACGGTGTGGACGCGCTGCGAGCGCGCGCCGAGCAGCGCGGCGAAGTAGCCGCTGCCGGTGCCGACCTCGAGCGCGGTCTCGTGCTTGCGCGGAGCGATCTCCTGCAGGATTCGCGCCTCGACCTTGGGCTGCAGCATGTGCTCGGCCGGACCGGCCTTGGCGCGCAGCGGGACCTCCAGGTCCGAGAACGCGAGCGCGCGGTACGCCGCCGGCACGAATTCTTCCCGGCGCACGGCGTAGAGCAGGTCGAGCACATCCTGATCGAGCACCTCCCAAGTGCGGATCTGCTGCTCGATCATGTTGAAGCGGGCCTGCTCGACGTTCATGGGGTGCCGGGTGGCGGTGCGACGGCGTGGATTCTAGCATCGATTCATCGGCTTTCCCGTGAACGCGCGGCGCGCGCGCCCGGTCTTGTCGCGGTGCTAAACTGTGAGCGCAACGTAGGGGTCCTTGGATGGGCGGTCGCCCGGCCTCGGTGAGAAAGACCCTTCGAACCTGATGCGGATAATGCCGCCGCAGGGAAGCGTTGAAGTCCGCTTCCGCTTCCCCGGCAGTCCAGATTGCGAGAGGAAGCGCCATGAATGCCAATCCCAAGTTCCTAGCGAAGACCGCCCACGTCGACGAAGCCGCGGTCAAGCCGCTGCCGAGCTCGCGCAAGGTCTACGTCGAGGGGTCGCGCCCGGACGTGCGCGTGCCGATGCGCGAGATCCGGCAGTCCGACACGCCGGCGCAGTTCGGCGCCGAGAAGAACCCGCCGATCTACGTATACGACACGTCGGGCCCTTACACCGATCCGGCCGTCGCGATCGACATCCGCGCCGGGCTGGCGCCTTTGCGCGGGCGCTGGATCGCCGAGCGCGGCGACACCGAGGAGCTCGCCGGTCCCACGTCGAGCTACGGCCGCGAGCGGCTCGCCGATCCCAAGCTCGCCGAGTTGCGCTTCGATCTCAAGCGCAGGCCGCGCCGCGCGAAGGCCGGACGCTGCGTCACGCAGATGCATTACGCGAAGCAGGGGATCGTCACACCCGAGATGGAGTACATCGCGATCCGCGAGAACCAGCGGCGCGACGCGCTCTCCGAGCTGATCACCCGGGAGCATCCCGGCGAGTCGTTCGGCGCCTCGATCCAGAGGCTGATCACGCCGGAGTTCGTGCGCGACGAGGTCGCGCGCGGCCGCGCGATCGTCCCCGCGAACATCAACCACCCCGAGAGCGAGCCGATGATCATCGGCCGCAATTTCCTGGTGAAGATCAACGCCAACATCGGCAATTCCGCCGTCACCTCGGGCATCGCCGAGGAAGTCGAGAAGATGACCTGGGCGATCCGCTGGGGCGGCGACACGGTGATGGACCTCTCGACCGGCAGGCACATCCACGAGACGCGCGAGTGGATCGTCCGGAACAGCCCGGTGCCGATCGGAACGGTGCCGATCTACCAGGCGCTCGAGAAGGTCGACGGCAAGGCGGAAGAACTGACCTGGGCGATCTTCCGCGACACGCTGATCGAGCAGGCCGAGCAGGGCGTCGACTATTTCACCATCCACGCCGGCGTGCGGCTGCCGTTCATCCCGCTCACGGCGAAGCGCATGACGGGCATCGTCTCCCGCGGCGGCTCGATCATGGCGAAGTGGTGCCTCGCGCACCACGAGGAAAGCTTCCTCTACACGCACTTCGAGGAGATCTGCGAGATCATGGCCGCGTACGACGTGTCGTTCTCGCTCGGCGACGGCCTGCGGCCGGGCTCGATCTACGACGCCAACGACGAGGCGCAGATCGCGGAGCTGAAGACGCTGGGGGAGCTGACCGACGTCGCGTGGCGCCACGACTGCCAGGTGATGATCGAGGGCCCCGGGCACGTGCCGATGCAGCTCATCAAGGAGAACATGGAGCTGCAGCTCGAGTACTGCAAGGAGGCGCCGTTCTACACGCTCGGACCCCTCACCACCGATATCGCCCCCGGCTACGACCACATCACGAGCGCGATCGGCGCGGCGATGATCGGCTGGTACGGCACGGCGATGCTCTGCTACGTGACGCCGAAGGAGCACCTGGGGCTGCCCGACAAGGAAGACGTCAAGGACGGCATCATCGCGTACAAGATCGCCGCGCACGCCGCCGATCTCGCCAAGGGCCATCCGGGCGCGCAGATCCGCGACAATGCGCTGTCCAAGGCGCGCTTCGAGTTCCGCTGGGAGGACCAGTTCAACCTGGGCCTCGACCCCGACAAGGCGAAGCAGTTCCACGACGAGACGCTGCCGCAGGAAGGCGCGAAGCTCGCGCACTTCTGCTCGATGTGCGGGCCGCACTTCTGCTCGATGAAGATCACGCAGGACGTGCGCGACTACGCCGAGAAGCACGGGGTCTCGGAGCACGACGCCCTCAAGCGCGGCATGGGCGAGAAGGCGATCGAGTTCGTGAAGAAGGGCGCCGAGATCTACCACAAGACGTGAAGCAGGAGGCCCGGTGGACGTCGTTCTGCTGGTGAAGGCCTTGGTGATGGGCGTCGTCGAGGGGCTGACCGAGTTCCTGCCGATCTCCTCCACCGGCCATCTCATCCTCGCGGGCGAGCTCCTGCGTTTCAGCGATGAGAAGGCGAAGGTGTTCGAGATCGTGATCCAGACCGGCGCGATGCTCGCGATCGTCTGGGAGTACCGCCTGAAGTTCTGGCGCGTGCTCGCGGGACTTCCGTCGGACCGCGGCGCGCAGCGCTTCGCCGTCAACCTGCTCATCGCCTTCCTTCCGGCGGCGCTGCTCGGGCTCGCGTTCCACAACGCGATCAAGACGCATCTCTTTCACGCCGTCCCGGTCGCGCTCGCGTTCATCGTCGGCGGCGTGATCATCCTTTGGGTCGAGCGCGCGCTGCGCCCGCGGGTGCGCGTCGACTCGGTGGACGCGATGCGCTGGAGCGATGCGCTCAAGGTGGGCGTCGCCCAAGCCTTCGCGCTGATCCCGGGCACCTCGCGCTCGGGCGCGACCATCATCGGCGGCATGCTGTTCGGCTTGTCGCGGCGCGCGGCGACCGAGTTCTCGTTCTTCCTCGCGGTGCCGACGCTGGTCGCAGCCGGCGTCTACGATCTCTGGAAGAACCGGGGGCTGCTCTCGGCGGGCGACCTCGGCGTCTTCGCGGTCGGATCGGTCGCGGCGTTCGTCTCGGCGTTCCTGTGCGTGCGCTGGCTGCTGCGCTACATCGCCACGCACGACTTCACGCCGTTCGCGTGGTACCGCATCGCGTTCGGCGCGGTCGTGCTTGCGACGGCGTGGGGCGGCGTGGTGAACTGGTCGGCGGGGTAGGCCCCGCCGGCCGCCGCTACTTCTTCTTGCCTTTCGTGCCCGCGCCGCGGGCGGAAGCGAAGTCCGACTTGCGGATGATCGCGTTGACGCCTTTCACGCGGTCCACGACCTGCGTCACCTGGAAGTCCACTCCGGCGCTCGCATACGCAAGCGCCGTAGCGCGGTCCATGCCGAGCTTCTCACTCAGGAACTGCACGGTCTGGCGCGTCGCGTCCTTCATCGCCTCGTTAAGATCCGTGTTGAGCCCGATCGGGATCCAATATTCCTTCGTCTCCGCAAAAGGATTCTTCATCGGCGCCTTCATCGGCAGGCGCGGGT
Source organism: Burkholderiales bacterium (assembly GCA_036518595.1). GTDB lineage: Bacteria > Pseudomonadota > Gammaproteobacteria > Burkholderiales > SG8-39 > VBDM01. Next base: position 10,115 of record DATDMW010000040.1, on the reverse strand, counting down.
CGCCGGCCTTGAGCAGCGTCAGGCGATACGTCGAGCGAAGCGACCCTTCGATGGCCGTCAGCGCGACTTCTCCGTCGGCTTGGACGAAATGCGGGTCCGCCGCGTAGAACAGCGCGCCGTCCACCTGTACCGGGATGTACAGCTTGGCCCCCACCGATAGCTCGTTCACATCGAGGTTGCCCGCGTACGCGCCGGGCGGCACCGAGTTCGGCTTCTCCTGCGTGTTCACGGCGACGCCCATCGTGCCGTTGAAGGGCTTCAACGGGATATGCGCCTCGGGGCCGCTCTTGCCCTTCACGATCCCGTACCACGTGCCGTTGATTTTCCGGATCGGCACGAAGGTGAACACGTTAGCGTAGAGCTCGGGGTGCGCCGTGTCCGCGCCCGGCTGCTGTCCCTGGTTCTCGGGGAACTCGCCGGGCAGCGCGCCCTTGCCGTGGCGATTCGAGATGACGCCGTAGGGCACGCGCGGCTGCAGCCCGATCATCTCGACCATCAGCACGTCTCCCACCTTCGCACCTTGCACCTCCACCGGCCCGGTGACGACGTGCGGGCCGTCCTTGACGAAGTCGTGCGGGATGCTGGAGGCGGCGATGGCCTGCGCGTCCTTGAGCACCTGGGCGGGCTTGACGCCGAACTGCCCGAAGAACTTCACCGGGTCCTTGCCCTGATCCTCGAGCACGCCCTCGTGCGAGACGGTGTCGATCGTCACGACGCTGCCCGAAGGCACCGAGAGCACCGGCTTCGTATTGGTGTTCGGCAGGCTGCCCCACATCGCGGTGTCGGGGGTGGTCGGCACGTAGTAGTCGCCGTTTTTCATCTTCATCGGCTTGTCGCCCAGCGGCTGCAGGATCCTGAACTCCTGAGCCTGGGTAGCGGGTGCCGCGAACAGCCAGGCCGCGCACGCCAACGCCGCGACCGCCGAACCGGATAGCTGCTTCATGTTGTTATCCTCCGTAATGAACTGACTTGTTTTTCGATGCGGACGGGCGCTCTCAGCCCTGCACCCAGGGCAACCCCGCCCGGCGCCAGCCGCCGACGGTGTTGCGATGTCCCTGCGTGTCCTTGTCGCCTTCGAATCCCTCGAGCACGTTGAAGGCGTTGGCATAGCCGGCCTGCGTCGCCGCGGCCGCGGCGTTGTGCGAGCGCCCGCCCGAGCGGCACAGGAACAGGACCGGCGCGTCCTTCGCCTTGACCTGGTCCTGCAGCTCGCGCAGGAAATTCGGGTTCTGCGCCCCGCCGGGCCAGGTGTTCCATTCGATCGTCACGGCTCCGGGGACGCGTCCCACCCACTCCAGCTCCGCCTTGGTGCGGACGTCGATCAGCTTGGCGTCCGCGGCTTTCGTGACCAGGGCGTGCGCTTCGGCCGGAAGCAGCGCACCCGCGTAAGGCAGCTTCATCGAACGGGCGCGCTCGCGCGCGCGGGCGAGGATGTCGTCGGGCGAGTCCATGAGACGAGTATAAGGCGCGCGCCGCGACGGTGGTGAGTCCTGCACCCGGTTGGTGCGGCTGGAGTGCCGAGCGCCCCGCCCCGGTGCGCCCATGTCCCGCGCTACACCGTTATGGCACAATGGCCTGCCTTTTCGAACCGGATGGCACAAATTCTGCTGATTTAGCGCCCTGTTTTTTGTTTTTGGGCCGTTTCGCCGTCCGGGCGCTTCCAATCCATCACGACAATCCGCACTCGAGGAGACCATCAAATGGCAATGTCTGCCGCAGACGTCATGAAACTGATCAAGGACAAGGAGGTGAAGTTCGTCGACCTCCGTTTCACGGACACCCGCGGGAAGGAGCAGCACGTCTCGGTGCCGGTGAAGTCCTTCGGGATGGACAAGTTCGAGAGCGGACACTTCTTCGACGGCTCCTCGATCGCGGGCTGGAAGGGCATCGAGGCCTCCGACATGCTGCTCATGCCGGATCCGGACTCGGCGCGCATGGATCCCTTCACCGACGAGCCGGTGCTGAACCTCACCTGCGACGCGGTCGAGCCCGCTGACGGCAAGGGCTACGACCGCGACCCGCGCACCATTGCCAAGCGCGCCGAGGCGTACCTCAAGTCGAGTGGCCTGGGCGACGTCGCGTACTTCGGGCCCGAGCCCGAGTTCTTCATCTTCGACTCGGTCACCTGGAACGTCGACATGTCGGGCTGCTTCGTGAAGATCAAGTCGGAAGAGGCGCCGTGGTCCTCGGGCGAGGAGTACGAAGGCGGCAACATGGGCCATCGCGCTCCGGTGAAGGGCGGCTACTTCCCCGTGCCGCCGGCCGACACGCTGCAGGACATCCGCAATGCGATCTCGCTCGCGCTCGAGCAGCAGGGCGTGGAAGTCGAGGTGCACCACCACGAGGTCGCGGCCGCGGGCCAGTGCGAGATCGGCACCAAGTTCAACAGCCTGGTGAAGCGCGCCGACTGGATGCAGATCCTGAAGTACACCATCTGGAACGTCGCGCACTCGTACGGCAAGACCGCGACCTTCATGCCGAAGCCGATCGTCGGCGACAACGGGTCGGGCATGCACGTGCACCAGTCGGTGTGGAAAGGCGGGCAGAACCTGTTCAGCGGCAACGGCTACTCGGGGCTGTCCGACTTCGCGCTCTACTACATCGGCGGCATCATCAAGCACGCCAAGGCGCTGAACGCGATCACCAACCCGGGCACGAACTCGTACAAGCGCCTGGTGCCGGGATTCGAGGCGCCGATCAACCTCGCGTACTCGTCGCGCAACCGCTCGGCCGCGTGCCGCATCCCGCTCGTCACCAACCCGAAGGCGCGGCGCGTCGAGGTCCGCTTCCCGGACCCGACCTCGAACGCATACCTCGCCTTCGCCGCGATGCTGATGGCGGGCCTGGACGGCGTGCAGAACAAGATCCACCCCGGCGACCCGGTCGACAAGAACCTGTACGACCTGCCGCCCGCGCAGGCGAAGAAGATCCAGAACGTGTGCTCGTCGCTCGACATGGCGATCGACCACCTGAACAAGGACCGCGAATTCCTGACCAAGGGCGGCGTCTTCTCCGACGATATGCTCGATGCGTACTGCGCGCTCAAGATGGAAGAGGTCACCCGCTTCCGCATGACGACGCACCCGGTCGAGTTCGACATGTATTACAGCGCCTGAGACGCTGGGCGCTGGTCCGAACGGCCCAGGAAGGACGGGGGTTTCGTATGAGCCCCCGTCCTTTTTTCATTTGAAAACAGAGCCCATTTCGCCTAGACTTCAATTCCCCTTCGGGGAGGGTTGTGAGCATGAATACACGCAACAAATTGATTTCTATGACGATTATTGCGTCCTGGTGCGGTTGGGCCCAGGCGCAGGGCGAGATCTATCGCTGTCCGGACGCGATGGGTCGCCCGACCTATACGAACGTCAAGCGCGACACCGTGGGGAAGGGCTGCACCATGGTGACGCGCGAGGTCTCTGTGGTTCCGGCCATCCCCGTGGCGCGTCCGGTGCCCGCGAAGGCGAGCGGCGGCGCGATGCTCTCGCGCGACGAGAGCCGCCGGAAGATCCTCGAGAACGAGCTCGAGTCCGAGCAGCGCTTGCTCGGCGACGCGAAGCAGAAGCTCGCCGAGCAACAGGGACAGCGCAGCGGCGACGAGCGCAACTATGCGCGCGTCGAGGACCGGCTGAAGCCCTTCCAGGAAACCGTCGACCTGCATCAGAAGAACATCGAGCAGCTGCAGCACGAGCTCGGCAACTACCGCTAAGCCGCCTTTCCGCGCGCGCCGGCGCCCGCCGGCGCGCAGCGCACGTGTCATGACGACGGCCGCTTTCCAGGGCCTGGATCTGCTCGCCACCGCCGTGGTCTGGCTCGACGCCGGCCTGGTCGTGCGCTATGCCAATCCCGCGGCCGAAGCGACGTTCGCGCTCGCCCAGCGCAGCATGCTCGGCCACCGGCTCGACGAGCTGTTCGCCGACGCACAGGCGCTCGAGGCCCAGCTGCGGCAGGCGCTGCGCGACGAGCGCGGCTTCACCGATCCCGACCTCGTGCTCGCGCCCATCGGCCAGGAGCCCGTGCATCTCAATTGCCTCGCGAGTCCCGTCGAGAGCGGAGGGCCGGGCGTGCTCCTCGAGCTGCGACCCATCGACCAGCGCCTTCGCATCGAGCGTGAGGAGCAGCGGCTGACGCAGCACATGGCGAACCGCGAGCTGATCCGCAATCTCGCGCACGAGATCAAGAACCCGCTCGGCGGCCTGCGCGGCTCGGCCCAGCTCCTCGAGCGCGAGCTCGACCGGCTCGAGCTGCGCGAGTACACGCAGGTGATCATCAAGGAGGCCGACCGGCTGCAGACGCTGATGGACCGCCTGCTCACGCCGCACCGCCCCCCCACGCACGTGCCCATGAACATCCACGAGGTGTGCGAGCGCGTGCGCAGCCTGATCCTCGCCGAGTTCCCGCACGGCATCGGCATCCGGCGCGACTACGACGTGAGCCTGCCCGAGTTCCGTGGCGATCCCGAGCAGCTCATCCAGGCGGTCCTGAACATCGCGCGCAACGCGGCGCAGGCGATTGCCGCGGACCCGGCCAGACACGGCGGTGAGATCGTGCTGCGCACCCGCGTGTCGCGGCAGGTTTCGCTGGTCAAGCGCGGTCACGGGCTGGCATTAGAATTGCAAGTAATCGACGACGGGCCGGGCGTTCCGGCCGAGATCCGGGACCGCATCTTTCATCCGCTCGTGTCCGGGCGGGAGGGGGGCACGGGCCTCGGACTGACGCTGGCCCAGACTTTCGTGCAGCATCATCACGGCGTCATCGAATGCGAAAGCCAGCCGGGGAGCACATGTTTTCGGATCACGCTGCCGCTGCGGTGAGCGCGGAGTGAAGTCGTGAAGCCCGTCTGGGTCATCGACGACGACCGCTCGATACGCTGGGTGTTCGAGAAGGCGCTGACGCGCGAAGGCATTCCGTTCAAGACCTTCGCACAGGCCACCGAGGCGCTCGACGCGCTATCGGTCGGGGCGCCGCAGGTGCTCGTCTCCGATATCCGCATGCCGGGAGCATCGGGCCTGGACCTGCTGCAGAACGTCAAGCAGCGCTACCCGAATCTCCCCGTGATCATCATGACGGCGTACTCGGACCTCGAATCCGCGGTCGCCGCGTTCCAGGGCGGGGCGTTCGAGTACCTGCCGAAGCCTTTCGACGTCGACCAAGCGGTCGAGCTGATCCGGCGCGCGCTCGACGAATCGCTGCGCGAGGGGGAAGCCGAGGAGGCTCCCGGGGCGACGCCGGAAATCCTCGGCCAGGCGGCGTCGATGCAGGAGGTCTTTCGCGCGATCGGCCGGCTCTCGCAGTCATCGGCGACGGTGCTCATCACCGGAGAGTCGGGCACCGGAAAGGAGCTGGTCGCCCGCGCTCTGCACCGCCATAGCCCGCGCGCGGGCAATCCCTTCGTCGCGATCAACACCGCGGCGATGCCGAAGGATCTGCTGGAGTCGGAGCTCTTCGGCCACGAGCGGGGTGCCTTCACCGGGGCGCAGTCGATGCGGCGCGGGCGCTTCGAGCAGGCCGAGGGCGGGACGCTGTTCCTCGACGAGATCGGCGACATGCCGGCCGAGCTGCAGACGCGGCTACTGCGTGTGCTCTCGGACGGCACCTTCTACCGGGTCGGCGGGCACCAGTCGATCCGCGCGAGCGTGCGCGTGATCGCGGCCACCAACCAGGAAATCGAGCAGCGCGTGCAGGACGGCGCCTTCCGCGAAGACCTGTACCACCGCCTCAATGTCATCCGGCTGCGGCTCCCCAGCCTGCGCGAGCGCCGTGACGATATCCCGCTGCTCGCGCGCCATTTCCTCGCCAAGTCGGCGCGCGATCTCGGTGCCGAGCCGAAGCGTCTCTCCGACGCAGCGATGAAATACCTCGCCGCGCAGGACCTGCCCGGCAACGTGCGCCAGCTCGAGAACGTATGCCACTGGCTCACCGTGATGGCGCCGACCCAGATCATCGAGGTGAGCGATCTCCCGCCCGAGCTGCGGCAGGATCCGGCCGCACCCGAGCCCGACTGGCTCGGGGCGCTCGCGCGCGAAACCGAACGCCGGCTCGCGCGCGGCGACGCCGACATCATGAGCGCGCTGCTGCGCACGTTCGAGAAGACTCTCATCGCCAAGACGCTCGCCCACACCGGCGGCCGGCGCATGGAAGCGGCGGCCCTGCTCGGCATCGGCCGCAACACGATTACCCGCAAGATAGCCGAGCTCGGGATCGAAGGCGAAGAGCCGCCCGAGCGATAACGCGCTCGCGCGGGAACCGAGCCGGTACGCGCGCGTTCCTACCCTTAAGCCGTTCGGCCCATCCGCACCGCGCGGCGCAATAGCAAGCGTCGTCGGAGATTTACTGGTATGCTGCGACGCAGCAATAAAGTCCGTCGCACTCGCCGAGGAGCAGCGCCATGGCCAAGACCGCCACCGTCAAGAAAAGCCATTCTTCCCAGGGTATTGAGATCCTGGCACCGGTCACAGCCGGTTATGAGCAAGTACTGACATCAGCGGCTCTCGAGTTTCTCGCTGCATTGCACAGAGAATTCGAGCCCCAGCGGCAGGAGCTCCTCTCGCGCCGGGCCGAGCGTCAGCGGGGCTTCGACGCGGGCGCGATGCCCGATTTCCTGCCGGAGACGGCATCGATCCGCACCAGCGAATGGTCGATCGCCGCGCAGCCGGCCGACCTGCTCGACCGGCGCGTCGAGATCACGGGCCCCACCGACCGCAAGATGGTCATCAACGCGCTCAACTCCGGCGCCTCGACGTTCATGGCCGACTTCGAGGACGCGAACTGTCCGACCTGGGCCAACATGGTGGAAGGCCAGATCAATCTGCGCGACGCGGTCCGCCGCACGATCAGCTTCGAGCAGGGCGGCAAGCACTATCGGCTGAAGGACCGGACTGCGGTGCTGATCCCGCGGCCGCGGGGCTGGCACCTCGACGAGAAGCATGTCCACGTCGACGGCCGTCCCGTCTCGGGCGCGATCTTCGATTTCGCGCTCTACTTCTTCCACAACGCGAAGGAGCTGCTTGCTCGCGGCACCGGCCCGTACTTCTATCTGCCGAAGATGGAGTCGCACCTCGAGGCGCGCCTGTGGAACGACATCTTCAAGCGCGCGCAAAGCGCCCTCGGCGTTCCGCAAGGCTCGATCAGGGCGACCGCGCTCGTCGAGACCGTGCTCGCGGCCTTCGAGATGGACGAGATCCTGTGGGAGCTGAAGGAGCACTCCGCGGGCCTGAACATCGGCCGCTGGGACTACATCTTTTCCTGCATCAAGAAATTCCGCTCGCACGGCGATTTCTGTCTCGCCGACCGCGCGCAGGTGACGATGACCTCGCCTTTCATGCGCGCGTACGCGCTGCTGCTCGTGAAGACCTGTCACCGCCGCGGGGCTCCGGCCATGGGTGGCATGGCGGCGCAGATCCCGATCAAGGACGACCCGGCTGCGAACGCCGCGGCAATGGAGAAGGTGCGCCAGGACAAGCTGCGCGAGGTGACCGACGGCTGCGACGGCACCTGGGTCGCGCATCCCGGGCTGGTGCCGATCGCGAAGGAGATCTTCGACCAGCACATGCCGCAGCCGAACCAGTACGGCCGGCAGCGCCCCGACGTGCAGGCGAGCGCCGCCGACCTGCTGCGCTTCGAGCCCGAGAAGCCGATCACCGAGGCGGGGCTGCGCAACAACATCAGCGTCGGCATCCAGTACCTCGGCGCCTGGCTCGCCGGCAACGGCTGCGTGCCGGTGTTCCACCTGATGGAGGACGCGGCGACGGCCGAGATCTCGCGCTCGCAGATCTGGCAGTGGATCCGCTCCGATCACGGCGTCCTCGACGACGGCCGCAAGGTCACCAAGGAGCTGTTCAGCGCGCTGCTGCGCGAGGAGCTGTCGAAGGTGCGCGAGACCCTCGGCGAGGCCGCATGGCGGGCGGCGCGCTACGAAGACGCGGCCGACCTCTTCGAGCGCATCACGAACGACGACCGCTACGTCGAGTTCCTCACGCTGCCCGCCTACGCGATGATCGACTGAGACCGGGCGGCCCGGGCCGCTCAGTCGACCTTCGCCCCGGAGATCTTCACCACCTTCGCCCATTTCTCGATGTCCTGTTGCAGGAACTTCGAGAATTGCTGCGGCGTCATGTCCATCGCCACGGCGCCCTGCTTGGCCCAGGCGTCCTTGACGTCGGGCTGGTGGACCGTCTTGCGGATCTCCGCGTTCAGCTTGTCGATGATGGGCTTGGGCGTCCCCGCGGGGGCCATTACGCCCAGCCAGATGGTGGCCTCGTAGCCGGGCACGCCGGCCTCGTCCATGGTCGGGACCTCGGGCATGATCGACGAGCGCGTCTTGCCGGTCGTCGCGATCGCGCGCACCTTGCCCGAGCGCGCGATCTGCGCCATGGTGGTCACGGCGTCGAGCATCATCTGGGTCTGGCCCGCCATCACGCTGGTGCGCGCCTGATCGCTGCCCTTGTGCGGCACGTGGACGATATCCAGGCCCGCCATCGCTTTGAACAGCTCGCCCGCCATGTGATACGGCGTGCCCGGTCCCGAAGACGCGTAATTCAGCTGGCCCGGCTTCGACTTCACGAGCGCGATCAGCTCCTTCAGGTTCTTCGCGGGCACGCTCGGATTGACGACGAGAAGCAGGTCCGAGTAATTGATCGGGGCGATCGGCGTCAGGTCCTGCATCAGCTTGTACGGCTTCTTGGTGAACAACGACTCGTTCACGGTATGTGTGTTCGACATCGCGAGGATCGTGTAGCCGTCGGGCGCCGACTTCACCACGACCTCGGTTCCGATGATGGCGCCGCCGCCGGGGCGGTCTTCGATGACGAAAGGCTGCCCCAACGTTTTCTCCAGCCGGTTGCCCAGGAATCGCGCGTAGATGTCGGCCGGTCCGCCCGCCGCGAACGGCACCACGAAGTGCACCGGCTTGGTCGGGTACGCCTGAGCGAGCGCGGCGCACGACGCGAGCGCCGCGGCCGCCGCGCACGCGGCGCGCAAAAACGAAGTCTCCATCCTCATGCCTTCTCCTCTTGTGGTTCTGGAATCGAAAAGCGCGAGGGCGCAGCGCGCCGCCGCCTTCTTACCTGGGCGCCTCCTGGCTGCTGCCGCCGCCTCCCGGGGCGGGCGTCTTCGCCGGCGCGTCCATGGTGCGCAAGGCCTCGATCGACGTGCGCGGCCCGGACTGCGGGTAGCCCGCGGTGTCGAGAGTGGATTTGTAGGAATCCTCGGAGAACCCGGTCTGCTTCAGGTTTCCCACCACGAGATGGGGCAGCCCCGTTCCGCCCGCAGCCTTGAGATTCTCGATGTCCTGTTGCCCCGCTACGCTGACTTCCTTGAAGGGGACCGCACGCCGGACGAGCGCCGCGCGCGCCTGCTCGCAAGGCGCCCCGCAGTTCGGGCTGGTGTAGAGCGTAACCGGGTAGTTGCGCGCGGCATTCTGCGTCGCGTACGGCAGCTCGCCGTAAGGCATCGCGCCGGGAGCGGCGGAACCGGCGCCCGCATCGAGAGACTTCTTCTCCACGCTGCGGGCGTCGGGCGGCGGCGGCGTCTGCGTGTAGTGAGTACGGCCGTCCTTGTCGACCCAGCGGTACATCTGGCCGTACGCGGACGAAACGGCAAGGACGATGATTCCGGCGAGGAGCACGATCCGCATGGCATTTCCTTCGTGGCGCCGGCCACCGGCCGGGCTGCGCCGCGTCCGCGAGATCGCTGCTTCGCCGCCGCGCGCTATGCCGCAATCATACCATTGTGACGCAGCAGGGCATCGATGCGCGGCGCGCGGCCGCGGAACGCCTTGAAGGACTCGATCGCGGGACGGCTCCCGCCAACGGCGAGGATCTCGTCGCGAAAGCGCGCGCCCGTCTCGGGATCGAGCACGCCGGCGGAGTCGCGCCGCTCCTCGAACATGCTGTAGGCGTCGGCCGACAGCACCTCGGCCCACTTGTAGCTGTAGTAGCCGGCCGCGTAGCTGCCCGCGAAGATATGCGAGAAATTGTTGGGGAAGCGGTTGTACCGGGGCGGCAGCGCGACCGCGACGCGCGCGCGGATCTGGTCGAGGAGCTGCAGCGGCGTCTTGCTTTCCTCATTTTCGTTCAGCGGATCGAAATCGTGGTGCAGGTGCATGTCGAACAGCGCGA
>DATDMW010000039.1:0-37589 GCA_036518595.1 Burkholderiales bacterium | reverse complement strand
GAAGAAGATCACCGTCGACGTCTCGGGCGAAGTCCTCCAGCTGAAGCAGACGATCAACACCATGGTCGACCAGCTGAACGCGTTCGCCGGCGAGGTCACGCGCGTCGCGCGCGAGGTCGGCACCGAGGGCAAGCTCGGCGGCCAGGCGCAGGTGTCCGGCGTCGCGGGCACGTGGAAGGACCTGACCGACAACGTCAACTTCATGGCGTCGAACCTCACCAACCAGGTGCGGAACATCGCCGAGGTGGCGACCGCCGTCGCGCGGGGCGACCTCTCGCGCAAGATCACGGTGGACGTGAAGGGCGAGATCCTGGAGCTCAAGAACACGCTGAACACGATGGTCGACCAGCTCAACTCCTTCGCCGCCGAGGTGACGCGCGTCGCGCGCGAAGTCGGCACCGAGGGCAAGCTCGGCGGCCAGGCGCAGGTTTCGGGCGTCGGCGGCACGTGGAAAGACCTCACCGACAACGTGAACTCGATGGCGTCGAACCTCACGGCGCAGGTGCGCAACATCGCCGACGTCGCGACCGCGATCGCGCTCGGCGACCTCTCGCGCAAGATCACGGTGGACGTGCGCGGCGAGATCCTTCAGCTCAAGGAGACCATCAACACGATGGTCGACCAGCTCAACTCCTTCGCCGCCGAGGTGACGCGGGTCGCGCGCGAGGTCGGCACGGAAGGCAAGCTCGGCGGCCAGGCGCAGGTGCCCGGCGTCGCGGGCACGTGGAAGGACCTCACCGACAACGTCAACTGGATGGCCTCCAACCTCACCGGCCAGGTGCGGAACATCGCCGACGTCGCGACGGCCATCGCGCGCGGCGACCTCTCGCGCAAGATCACGGTCGACGCGCGCGGCGAGATCTTCGAGCTGAAGAACACGCTGAACACGTTGGTCGACCAGCTGAACGCGTTCGCCGCCGAGGTGACGCGCGTCGCGCGCGAGGTCGGCACCGAGGGCAAGCTCGGCGGCCAGGCGCAGGTGAAGGGCGTGGCCGGCACGTGGAAGGACCTGACCGACAACGTGAACGTCATGGCCGCGAACCTCACGAACCAGGTGCGCGGCATCGTCAAGGTCGTGACCGCGGTCGCGAACGGCGACCTGGCGCAGAAGCTGACCGTCGAGTCGAAGGGCGAGGTGGCGGCGCTCGCCGACACCATCAACTCGATGACCGGCACGCTCGCGACCTTCGCCGACCAGGTGACGACCGTGGCGCGCGAGGTGGGCGTCGAAGGCCGCCTCGGCGGCCAGGCCAACGTCCCGGGCGCGGCCGGCACGTGGAAGGACCTGACGGCGAACGTGAACCTGCTCGCCGCCAACCTCACGACCCAGGTGCGCGCGATCGCGGAAGTGGCGACCGCCGTGACCAAGGGCGACCTGACCCGGTCGATCCAGGTCGAGGCCGAGGGCGAGGTCGCGGAGCTGAAGAACTACATCAACGCCATGATCGGCAACCTGCGCGAGACCACCGAGCGCAACACCGAGCAGGACTGGCTCAAGACCAACCTCGCGCGCTTCGGCTCGATGATGCAGGGACAGCGCGACCTGCTGACGGTGGCGCAGATGCTGCTCTCGGAGCTTGCGCCGCTCGTGAACGCGCAGCAGGGCGTCATGTACGTGATGGACGACAGCGAGTTCCCGCCGGTGCTGAAGCAGCTCGCCGGCTACGCCGACCACGTCGATCCGGGCGCGCCGCGGCGCTACCGCATCGGCGACGGCCTGGTCGGGCAGTGCGCGCGCGAGCGCCAGCGCATCCTGCTCGCCGACATCGCGCCCGAGTCGATCCTCGTGCACGCGGGACTCGTGACCGCGAGGCCCGCGAACGTGATCGTGCTGCCTGTGCTCTTCGAAGGCCAGGTGAAGGCCGTGATCGAGCTCGCCGCGCTCACGCACTTCACGCCGTCGCACCTCGCGTTCCTCGAGCAGCTGACCGGCTCGATCGGCATCGTGCTGAACACCATCGAGGCGACGATGCGCACCGAAGGCCTGCTGCAGCAGTCGCAGCAGCTCGCCGCCGAGCTGCAGGCGCAGCAGAAGGAGCTGCAGCAGACCAACGACGAGCTCGCGAAGAAGGCGCGCGAGCTGGCCGCGCAGTACGAGGAGGTCGAGCGCAAGAACCGCGAGATCGACCAGGCCCGCCGGGCGGTCGAGGAGAAGGCCGCCGAGCTCGCCCTCACCTCGCGCTACAAGTCCGAGTTCCTGGCGAACATGTCGCACGAGCTGCGCACGCCGCTGAACTCCATCCTGATCCTCGGCCAGCAGCTCGCCGAGAACGTCGAGGGCAACCTGTCGGCGAAGCAGATCGAGTTCGCGAAGACGATCCACGGCGCGGGCACCGACCTGCTCAACCTGATCAGCGACATCCTCGACCTGTCCAAGATCGAGTCCGGCACGGTCACGGTCGAGAGCGAGGAGCTGCCGTTCGCGACGCTGCGCGACACGGTCGAGCGCAACTTCCGTCACATCGCCGAGTCGCGCAAGCTCGCGTTCTCGGCGAACTTCGACTCCGACCTCGGCAGGACGATCTCGACCGACCCGAAGCGCCTTCTGCAGGTGCTCAAGAACCTGCTCTCGAACGCGTTCAAGTTCACCGAGCAGGGCGGCGTGCGCATCGACGTGTCGATCGTCGAGAGCGGCTGGAGCCCCGAGCACCCGGTGCTCGGCCAGGCCGACAAGGTGGTGCGCTTCTCGGTGAGCGACACGGGCATCGGCATCCCGCCGGAGAAGCAGAAGATCATCTTCGAGGCGTTCCAGCAGGCCGACGCCGGAACGGCGAGAAAGTACGGCGGCACGGGCCTGGGCCTCGCGATCTCGCGCGAGCTCGCGCACCTGCTCGGCGGCGAGATCCGGCTGCATTCCATCCCGGGCGCGGGGAGCACCTTCATGCTCTACCTGCCGCTGCACTACCAGGGCGCGGCGGCGCCGCAACCCGCGGCGCACCGCATCGCGGAAGCGCCGGTGGCGTTCCAGCCGATCGTGCTGCCGGCCCCGCGCACCGAGACCGTCCCCGACGACCGCGAGACCCTGCAGGAGGGCGACCCCTCCATCCTCATCGTCGAGGACGACCCGCACTACGCGCGCGTTCTGCTCGACCTGGCGCGCGGCCGCGGCTTCAAGGGGCTGGTCGCGATGCGCGGCGGCGAAGCGCTGTCGCTCGCGCGCCAGTACCGGCCGACGGCGATCACGCTCGACATCTTCCTGCCGGACATGCTGGGCTGGACGCTGCTGTCGCAGCTCAAGCACGACCACACGACGCGCCACATCCCGGTGCAGGTGATCACCGTCGAGGAGGAGCGCCAGCACGGACTCGAGCGAGGCGCGTTCGCCTACCTCAACAAGCCGCTCACGTCGGACAACCTCGAGACGGCGTTCGACCGCATCAAGGCGTTCGCGTCCGAGCGCGTGCGGAAGCTGCTCGTGGTCGAGGACAATCCGGCCGAGCAGAAGAGCGTGGCCGAGTTGATCGCGCACGACGACGTCGACATCACCTGCGTCGGCACGGGCAAGGAGGCGCTCGAGACGCTGCGCAGCAAGCCGTTCGACTGCGTGGTCCTCGATCTGAGGCTGCCCGACATCTCGGGCTTCGACCTGCTCGAGCAGATCCAGCGCGAGGAGCGCCTGCGCGACGTCCCGATCGTCGTCTTCACGGGTCGGGATCTCACCCCGGACGACGAGGCCCGCCTGCGCAAGATGGCGAAGAGCATCGTCCTCAAGGACGTGCGCTCGCCCGAGCGCCTGCTCGACGAGACGGCGTTGTTCCTGCACCGCGTGGTCGCGAACCTGCCCGACGGCAAGCGCAAGATGCTCGAGACGCTGCACGAGACCGACGACGCGCTCAGCGGCAAGAAGGCGCTCGTGGTCGACGACGACGTGCGCAACATCTTCGCCCTTTCGAGCCTGCTCGAGCGGCACGGCATGCAGGCCACCATCGCGACCAACGGCCACGAGGCGATCCAGCTCATGGAGACCACGCCGGACCTGTCGCTCGTGCTGATGGACATCATGATGCCGGAGATGGACGGCTACGAGACGATACGGCGCATCCGCGAGGTGCCGCAGTTCAGGCGGCTGCCGATCGTCGCGCTCACTGCGAAGGCCATGAAAGGCGACCGCGAGAAGTGCCTGCAGGCCGGCGCGTCGGATTACATCGCGAAGCCCGTCAACAGCGGCGAGCTGCTGTCGATGCTGCGCATGTGGCTGCACCCGTGACGGCGCGCGGGCGAAGCGAAGGCAATGGGAGAGCGATGAACCGCAACGACGACAAGGTCAACATTCTCCTCGTCGACGACCAGCCGCAGCGGCTGCTGTCGTACGAGGCCATTCTCGGAACCCTGGGCGAGAACCTGGTCAAGGCCCGCTCGGGGACCGAGGCGTTGCAGAAGCTGATGGAGGCCGACTTCGCCGCCATCCTCCTCGACGTCAACATGCCGACGATGAACGGCTTCGACACCGCGGCGCTGATCCACCAGCACCCGCGCTTCGAGAAGACGCCAATCATCTTCGTGACCGCTGTGCACGTCACCAACCTCGACCAGCTGAAGGGCTACGAGCTGGGCGCGGTCGACTACTGCTACGTGCCGATCGTCCCCGAGGTGCTGCGCGGCAAGGTGCAGGTGCTGGTCGAGCTCTACCGCAAGCGCCGCGAGCTGGAGCGCGCCAACGAGGCGCTCGCGCTCGCCAACACCACGCTGCAGGCGGAGAAGACGCGCGAGCTGGAGCAGGCCAACGCCGAGCTCGCCAAGACCAACGAAGTGCTCGAGCGCGAGATCGCCGAGCGCAAGCGCTTCGAGCAGGAGCTGCAGGAGGCCGACCGGCGCAAGGACGAGTTCCTGGCGATGCTCTCGCACGAGCTGCGCAATCCGCTGGCGGCCATCAGCAACGTCGCGCACGTGATGAAGGCCAGCCCCGCGATCGACCCGCAGCTGCGGTGGGCGCGCGACGTCCTCGGCCGCCAGACCGGCCACCTCACGCGGCTGATCGACGACCTGCTCGACGTCTCGCGGATCACGCGCGGCAAGGTGACGCTGCGGCGCGAGCCGATCGAGCTGAAGTCGGTCGTCGCCGCGGCGGTCGAGACCACGCGCACGCTCATCCACCAGCGCGGCCATGCGCTCCAGGTCGACGTGCCCGAGGAGGCGATCCCCGTGCTCGGCGACCGCGTGCGGCTGACGCAGGTCGTCGACAACGTCCTCACCAACGCCGCGAAATATACGCAGGAAGGCGGCAGGATCACGGTCGCGCTGGAGACCCTCGCGGGAATGCCGGGAGAGGCGCTCATCCGGGTGCGCGACACCGGCGTCGGCATCGCGGCCGAGATGCTGCCGAACCTTTTCCAGCTGTTCCGACGCGCCGACGATTCCATCGCGCGCAGCGAAGGCGGCCTCGGCATCGGGCTCGCGCTCGCGCGCGGCCTGGTCGAGATGCACGGCGGCCGCATCGAGGCGTTCAGCGACGGGCCCGGCAAGGGCAGCGAGTTCGTCATCCGCCTGCCGCGCGCCAACGGCGCCGTGGAGACGCCCGAGCCGCAGGCGAGGCCCGCCGTTCCGAAGAGCGAGCGCGAGAACCGGCAGCTCAAGGTGCTCGTGGTGGACGACAGCGTCGATTCGGCCGAGAGCATGGCGATCATTCTCGAGATGTCGGGACACAACGTGCGCAAGGCGCACAACGGACCGGACGCGCTGCGCACCGCGGCCGAGTATCGGCCCGACGTCGTTCTCATGGACATCGGCATGCCCGGCATGAGCGGGCACGAGGTGGCGCAGCGGATGCGCGAGACTCCGGCGATGCGCGACGTCGTCCTGATCGCGATGACGGGCTACGGCCGCCAGGTCGACCGGGAGCAGTCGCGGGCCGCCGGCTTCGATCACCACCTGGTGAAGCCGCTCGACTTCGACAAGCTGAACGAGGTGCTCGTCGCGTCGACCGCGTCGGGCCGGTGCGCGCCCGCTTTCGTGCCCCCGCAGGCCGGGAACCACACGTCGCTCGGCGTCCGCTGAAGCGGCGCGGCCGATGCGCTAGCATCGGCCGATGGCCCCCCGCTCCGAACGCCGCCGCTGCCCGTGGTGCCTCGGCAGCGAGGCCTATGTCGAGTACCACGACCGCGAATGGGGCGTCCCGGTCCACGATGACCGCACGCTGTTCGAGTTCCTGATCCTCGAAGGCGCGCAGGCCGGCCTGTCGTGGTCGACTATCCTCGCGAAGCGCGCGAATTATCGGCGCGCGTTCGCGAACTTCGATCCGCGACGCGTCGCCGCCTTCGACGCGCGCAGGGTCCGCGCGCTGCTCGCCGATCCCGGGATCGTGCGCAACCGCCTGAAGGTGCAGGGCGCGGTGCGCAACGCCCGCGCGTTTCTTGAAGTCCAGAAGGCCTTCGGCTCCTTCGACGCCTATGCCTGGCGCTTCGTCGGCGGCCGGCCGATGAAGCGGCGGCCGCGGCGGATGGCGGACGTCCCGGCGCGCACGCGCGAATCCGACGCCCTGAGCGGCGATCTGCGCCGGCGCGGCTTCACCTTCGTCGGATCGACGATCTGCTACGCGTTCATGCAGGCGGTCGGCATGGTGGACGATCACCTGCGCGATTGCTGGCGCGCGGCCCGGGCGTCCGGGTCCCGGAAACGCGGTTCTTCCGCTACACTTGCCCCAAAGTGATGCCGCCGGAGGACCCGATGCGCTGGATCGCCGCCGCCTTTGCCCTGCTCCTGGTCATGGGGATGGCCGCCCCGGGAGCGGCTCAGAAGACCGAAGACACCGGGGCCGTCATCCTGGTCGCGTCGCCGGCGCTCAGCGATCCCGACTACCGGCACACGGTGCTGATCGCGGTGCCGGTCGAAGGCAACCGGCACGTCGGCATCATCATCAACCGGCCGACGCAGCGCTCGCTCGCGAGCCTGTTTCCCGAGCACGAGCCTTCCAAGCAGGTGCACGATCCGGTCTATCTCGGCGGGCCGATGCTGCGTCGCGCGATCTTCGCCATGGTGCGCACCGACCACAATCCCGGCAGCGGCTCGATCCAGATGATGAAGCACCTCTATCTCGCGACGCAGGGAACGGTCGTCGACGACATCATCGAGAAGACGCCGAACGACGCGCGCTACTTCGTGGGCTACGTCGCGTGGCGGCCGGGCGAGCTGCGCCAGGAGATCGACCGCGGCCTGTGGCACGTGCTCGACGCCGACGAGGAGATGGTGTTCCGCAAGGACAGCGGCGATTCGCTGTGGGAGGAGCTGCTTCGCCGGGCGCGCGCGATCACCGCGTCGGTGCGCTCCGCGCCCGCGCTCGGCTGAGGCGCTCCGTGCCCGCGTGATGCTCGTGAGCCGCCCGGCGCTCCTGAAGGGAGCGTGCGCGGCGCTGCTGCTCGCGGCGCTGCTCCCGGCCGTCCCCGCCCAGGAATCCGCCCGCGGCGTGTTCCTCGTCGCGAGGCCCGGGCTGCCCGATCCCAACTTCAGCGAAAGCGTGGTCCTCGTCGCGCGCGGCGCGGACGCGCCGATCGGAGTGATCGTCAACCGGCCGCTGAGCCTCAGCCTGGCGGAGGTCCTTCCCGGCGAGCGGTTCCGCCGCTTCGACCAGCCGATGCGCTTCGGCGGCCCGGTGGCGCCCAACGCGCTGCTCGCGCTGTTCGCCGCGGAGTCGGCGCCGGCCGGAGTGATCACCATGGCCCCGGGCCTGCACCTCGCGGTCGACCCGGACGCGATCGACCGGCTGCTGCACGAGCCGCCCGCCACGATCCGCTTCTTCTCGGGCTACTCGGGCTGGGCGCCGGGACAGCTGGATGCCGAGATCGCGCGCGGCGATTGGTTCGTGCTCGACGCCGACGCCGAGAACGCGCTGCGGGCCGACACGTCGAAGCTCTGGCAACAGCTGCTCGTCCGCGCACGCGCCGTGCGCGCGCAGGCGGGCACCGCGAAAACGACGACAAGGAGAGTGACATCATGAAATCGCTGATTGCGGTCCTGGCGCTCGTCGCCGGGCTCTTCTGCGCCGCGACGGACGCGTCGGCGCAAGCGTATCCCTCGCGCCCGATCAGGATCATCGTCCCGATTCCGCCCGGCGGCGCGCCGGACATCTCGGCGCGCGTCGTCGGCCAGAAGCTCTCCGAGCAGATGAAGCAGCCGGTCATCGTCGAGAACCGGCCGGCCGCGAACGGCAACGTGGCGATGGACCAGGTGGCGAAGGCCGAGCCCGACGGCTATACGCTCGGCCTCTTCGCCGACAGCAACGTGACGGTCAATCCGCACATCTACAAGAACATGCCGCTCGACACGATGAAGGACCTCGCGCCGGTCGCATCGGTCGTGCTGAACCAGTGGGTTCTCTCGGTGAATCCTTCGCTGCCGGTTAAGAGCTTCCAGGAATTCATCGAGTACGCGAAGAAGGCGAATCCCCCGTTGCTGTACGCCTCGGGAGGCAACGGCAGCCAGCACGAGCTGGCGATGGAGATGCTGAAGCAGCGCGCCGGCATCAACCTCGTGCATGTCCCGTTCAAAGGCGGCTCGCCTGCCACGACGGCGACCGTCGCGGGCGAGACCGCCGCGATGTTCTCCGGCACCTCGAGCGCGGGCCAGATCCGTGCCGGGAAGCTGCGCGCGCTCGCGGTGACCGGGCCGAAGCGCTCGAGCCTTTTCCCGGAGCTGCCGACCATCGGCGAGTTCTACCCCGGCTACGAGGTGGTGATCTGGCTGGGCCTGTTCACGGCCTCGGGGACGCCGAAGCCGGTCATCGCAAAGCTGCACGACGAGGTCAACAAGGCGCTGACCGACCGCGACGTCGACGGCCGCCTCGCGAAGGCGGGCGGCATGCAGGCGAACCCGCTCACGCCCGACCAGTTCGCGCAGATGATCCGGCGCGATTACGAGAAGTACGGCAAGCTCGTGAAGGACATCGGCATCAAGGTCGAGTGACGCCGCGGCCCGGCGCTCAGTGGTGCGCCGGGGCCTTCTCGGCGGCCTTGGCGCCCGCCTTCTCGAACTGCATCCGGTTGCCGCGGTATTCGACGCGCACGGTGTCCTTCGGGCCGAACTTGCCCTCGAGGATCTGCTTCGCGAGCGGGTTCTCGATCTCCTGCTGGATCGCGCGCTTGAGCGGCCGCGCGCCGTAGACGGGGTCGAAGCCCGTCTTCCCCAGCTCGGCGAGCGCGGAGTCCGACAGGTCGAGCCGGATCTCAAGCTTCGCCAGGCGCTGCTCGAGATAACGCAGCTGAATCTTCGCGATGTCCTTGATGTGCTTCTCGTCGAGCGCGTGAAACACGACGATCTCGTCGATGCGGTTCACGAACTCGGGCCGGAACTGCGTCTTCACCTCGGCCATGACCGCGAGCTTGATCACGCCGTAGTCGTCGCCCGCCATCTGCTGGATCATGTGCGAGCCGAGGTTCGACGTCATCACGAGCACGGTGTTCTTGAAGTCGACGGTGCGCCCCTGGCCGTCGGTCATGCGGCCGTCGTCGAGCACCTGCAGCAGCACGTTGAACACGTCGGGGTGCGCTTTCTCGATCTCGTCGAGCAGGATCACGCTGTAGGGCTTGCGGCGCACGGCCTCGGTGAGATAGCCGCCTTCCTCGTAGCCGACGTACCCCGGCGGCGCCCCGATCAGGCGCGCGACCGAGTGCTTCTCCATGAACTCGGACATGTCGATACGGATGAGGTGGTCCTCGGAATCGAAGAGAAAGCCGGCCAGGGCCTTGCACAATTCCGTCTTCCCGACCCCGGTGGGCCCCAGGAACAGGAACGAGCCGTAGGGCTTGTTCGGGTCCGAGAGTCCCGCGCGCGAGCGCCGGATGGCGTCGGCGACGACGCGCACTGCCTCGTCCTGGCCGACGACGCGCTCGTGCAGCCTGTCTTCCATTTTCAGCAGCTTGTCGCGCTCGCCCTGCATCATCTTCGAGACCGGGATGCCGGTCGCGCGCGACACCACCTCGGCGATCTCCTCGGCGCCGACCTGCGTGCGCACGAGCTTCGGCTTCGCGGCGGCGGAGCCCTTCTCTTCCTTCTTCAGCTGCGCCTCGAGCTGCGGGATCTTGCCGTACTGCAGCTCCGACATGCGGTTCCAGTCGCCCTTGCGCTTGGCCGCCTCCATCTCGAGCTTGAGCTTCTCGAGCTCTTCCTTCACGTGCTGGGAACCCTGCACCTGGGCCTTTTCCGCCTTCCACACCTCTTCCAGGTCGGCATACTCGCGCTCGAGGCGCTTGATCTCGTCCTCGATGGCCGCGAGCCGGCGCTGGGAGGCCTCGTCCTTCTCCTTCCGCACCGCCTCGCGCTCGATCTTGAGCTGGATCAGGCGCCGGTCGAGCCGGTCCATGCTCTCGGGCTTGGAGTCGATCTCCATCTTGATGCGCGCGGCCGCCTCATCGATGAGGTCGATCGCCTTGTCGGGGAGGAAGCGGTCGGTGATGTAGCGGTGCGAGAGCTCCGCCGCGGCGACGATCGCCGGGTCGGTGATGTCCACCCCGTGGTGGACCTCGTACTTCTCCTGGAGGCCGCGCAGGATCGCGATCGTCGCTTCGACGGACGGCTCCTCCACGAGGACTTTCTGGAACCTGCGCTCGAGCGCGGCGTCCTTCTCGATGTACTTGCGGTATTCGTCGAGCGTTGTGGCACCGACGCAATGCAGCTCGCCCCTCGCGAGCGCGGGCTTGAGCATGTTGCCGGCATCGATCGCGCCCTCGGCCTTGCCGGCGCCGACCATGGTGTGCAGCTCGTCGATGAAAACGATGGTCTGCCCCTCGTCCTGCGCGAGCTCCTTCAGCACCGACTTCAGCCGCTCCTCGAACTCGCCGCGGTACTTGGCGCCCGCGAGCAGCGCCGCCATGTCGAGCGACAGCACGCGCTTGTTCTTCAGGGTCTCGGGGACCTCGCCGTTGACGATGCGCTGCGCGAGGCCCTCGACGATCGCGGTCTTGCCGACGCCCGGCTCGCCGATGAGCACGGGGTTGTTCTTGGTGCGCCGCTGCAGGATCTGGATCACGCGCCGGATCTCGTCGTCGCGGCCGATCACCGGGTCGAGCTTGCCCGAGCGTGCGCGCTCGGTGAGGTCGAGCGTGTACTTCTTCAGCGCTTCGCGCTGCCCCTCGGCTTCCTGGCTGCCGACGGACTCGCCACCGCGGACCGCCTCGATCGCCTGCTCGATCGCCTTGCGATTGCCGCCGTTCTCCTTCAGCAGGCGCCCGGCCTCGCCTTTGTCGTCGGCGAGAGCCAGCAGGAACATCTCGGACGCGATGAACTGGTCCTTGCGCTTCTGCGCCTCGCGGTCGGCGACATTCAGCAGGTTGTTGAGATCGCGGGAGATCGGCGCTTCGCCGCCCTGACCTTCGACCTTCGGCAGGCGCGCGAGCGCCTGCTTCACCGATTCGCGCAGGCGGGCGACGTTGACCCCGGCGCGCGAGAGCAGCGACGAGGTGGTGCCGTCCTCCTGCTGCAGCAGGCCCTGCAGCAGGTGGACCGGCTCGATGAACGGGTTGTCCTGGCCGACCGCGATGCTCTGGGCATCGGAGATGGCCTGCTGGAATTTCGTCGTCAGCTTGTCGAATCGCATAGGGATATCCGGATGAGCTGTAGGGGAAATGGGGCGGGATCAGCGAATTTCAAGCCGGGACGCCCGCCGCGGAGCTGGAGCCGCGCGCGCGGCCGCGCCTTGAATGGACTGGTTTTCCGGAACGAATCCCGCGACAGGGCCCGCTTCGTGCTTGTACACTGCAGCGCAAACCGTATCTAAGCCCTGGGAGGGGCCGCTTGGCCATCAAGTTCCAGCTCGAAGAGCACATCGGCAAGTACCCGATCACGCGCCAGATCGGCAGCGGCGCGACGAGCCGCGTCTATCTCGCGCGCGACCCCTTCGCCAACCGCGACGTCGCTGTCAAGGTATTCCAGTTCGACGAGAACATCAACGAGCAGACCGCGCGCATGATGCGCAAGGCCTTCCTCGCCGAAGCCGCGCTCGCCGGCAAGCTCGTGCATCCGCACATCGTCGAGATCCTGGACGCGGCGAGCGAGCCCGAGTACAGCTACCTCGTCATGGAGTACGTCAAGGGCGAGACCCTCGAGGCGCACGCCGACGTCGCCAGCCTGCTGCCGCTCGGGAAGGTGGTCGAGATCGTCTTCAAGTGCATCCGCGCGCTCGACTACGCGTTCCAGCACGGGGTCATCCACCGCGACATCAAGCCCGGCAACATCCTGCTTTCCGACTCGGGCGACGCCAAGGTCAGCGACTTCGGCGCGTCGTTCCAGCAGCGCCTGGGCCAGGAGACGACGCAGATCACCGGCATCGGCTCCCCGGCCTACATGTCCCCCGAGCAGATCCGCATGGAGGACGTGAACCACCAGACCGACATCTACTCGCTCGGCGTGGTCATGTATCGCCTGCTCACCGGGCGGCTGCCTTACGAGGGCGCGACGACCACGGCGGGCCTGACCTACGCGATCCTCAATACACCCGCCGTGCCGGTGCTCACGCTGCGGCCCGACCTGCCGCCGCTGCTCGACCGCATCGTCAATCGCGCGATCAGCAAGGACCGCAAGGAGCGCTATTCGAACTGGATGGAGTTCGGCAAGGACCTGTCCAAGGCGTTCACCAGCCTGCGGCTCGCCGGCGAATCGGTGTCCGACTCGGAGAAGTACAACGAGCTCCGCAGCCTCCCGTTCTTCCAGGATTTCGACGACGTCGAGCTCTGGGAGGTCGTGCGCATCGGCAGCTGGAAATCGTTCGACGCCGGCACGGTGATCATCCGCGAGGCCGACCAGGGCGACAGCTTCTACCTGCTGATCGAGGGCGAGGTGGCCGTCACGCTCCTCGGCAAGCCGCTCAACACGATCAAGCGCGGCGGCTGCTTCGGCGAGATCCTCTATTTCAGCGACCAGACCGGCCGGCGCTCGACCAGCATCACCGCGACGACCGCGGTCACGGCGATCGAAATCAAGGCGGATGCGCTCAAGGCCGCGTCGGACGCCTGCCAGGTCGGCTTCAACAAGGCGTTCATGCGCGTGCTGATCGACCGCCTGACGCAGGCGAACCTGCGCCTCGCGGGCCGCGTCGAGGCGCCGTCGCGCTAGAAACTGGGCGCCGGCGCGATCTGCCAGATCTCCCCGAGGATCCCCAGCAGCGCCTCGATCAGGGGATCGTGGCTTCGGTCGGCCTGGTAGATGAACCAGAGCGCGGTCTGCAGCCGCGCCTTGTCCCAGATGCAGATCTCTCCGGACCGTTGCTTCTGCAGCGCGAGCGGCTCGCGCATCAGCGAGACGCCCACGCCGGAGACGACCAGGCTCGCGATGACGGGCTCCTGGTCGGCCTCGACCACCCTCGCGGGCTCGACCCCGTGCCTGCTGAACAGCGCGCGCACCAGCCTGTTGTGCGTGCTGATCGAGGGCGTGACGATCCACGGCAGGCGCGCGATATCGCTCCAGTCGGCGTTCCGCACGCGATCGCCCCAGGCGGCCGGGGCGACGACGCAGTACGCCATGTCGTGCAGGCGCAGCCCGGCCACGTCGGGCGACGTGATGTCGCCGAAATAGAAGCTCGCGTCCAGGTCGCCGGTGCGCACCTGCTGGAGGGCCGCGCCGGAGACTTCCTGATGCAGCTCGAGCTCCAGCAGCGGGTAACGCTCGACCGTGCGGTGAAGGAACTCGCCAACGCGCACGAACTCGGGATCGCTCGCCGTGCCGACGCGCAGCCGACCGACGATATCGCCCTTCAGCGTCGCCGCGAGCTGCCGCAGGCGCTCGACCTCGGCGAGCACCTTCTCGGCCTGCCCGCGCAAGTCGCGGCCGGCACGGGTCAGCAGCATGCCGCCTGGGTTGCGCTCGAACAGGCGCACCCCGAGCTCCTCCTCGAGGCCCTTGATATGCGCGCTCACCGCGGGCTGGCTGAGGTGCAGCTTCTCCGCGGCGCGGGTGATGTGGCCCGTGTCCGCGACGGCGGCGAATGTTCGTAGTTGATATAGCTCCATTCAGCGTATTTTAGGCTCCTTGTTGCTATGCAACAAGGACTTAGCGTACATCACCAATCACGATGCTGAAGATCTGAATTTACGATTTGAAAACAATGGTTCCGCTTCCTATATTGTCTTGTGTGCGATGCACCAATCGCAGAAAGGACGAAGCATCATGAGAACCACCTATCCGCTTTACGAAGGAGACGGCTACCTTCGCACCGCCGCCCGGAACGAGAAGCCTTCGGGCGTCGACACCCGCGCCATCGAAGCGCGCGCCCGGGCGCTGCGCGGCGAGACCCTCAAGGCGCTGGTCGCCCGATTCGGGCAGTGGCTCGAAGCGAGCTTGCGGCCCGGCCCGCGTCGCGACGTCGAGGCGTACCTCGCGCAATCGACCGACCACGCCGACCTCGAGCGCCGCCTTCGCGACGTCGAGCGCAAGAACCAGCTCGGCTACTGCTGAGCCACCGAGTTCCGACCGCGCCGGGCGCAGAGCCCGGCGGCATCCTCCTCCTCCTCGCCTCCGGCGAAGGCCCGGCGCGGGTTCGGACTTCGATCCCTCAATTCTGGAGCAGCCGCACGCTCGCGATCCCGAGCGCCGTCATCGCCAGCGACCCGCCGAGGTGCGCGAGCGTGTGCGTCGCAGCCCAACCGTAGCGTCCCGTCGACAGTAACGCCACCGACTCGGCGGAGAATGTCGAATAGGTGGTGAGACCGCCCAGGAATCCCGTGATCACGAGCAGGCGCCACTCCGGCGCGAGCACGGCGTTCTGCTCGAACACCGCGACCGCCACGCCGATCAGGTAGCCTCCGATCAGGTTTGCCGCGAGCGTGCCGAGCGGCAGCGTCGGCACGAGCAGGTTGAGCGCGATGCCGAGCACCCATCGCAGCCAGGCCCCGAGCGCGGCGCCGATGCCGACTGCCGCGAAGCCGTAGGCCGACATCCGGGGCGTCGTTCCTAAGCCGCGCTCGACTTGCCGGGAGCCCAGCGCTCCGCGGCCTCGTCGTCGGACTCGCGCGCATCGACCCAGCGCGCGCCCTTCGGTGTCTCTTCCTTCTTCCAGAACGGTGCGCGCGTCTTCAGGTAGTCCATGACGAACTCGCACGCCGCGAACGCCTCGCCGCGATGCGCGCCGGCGACGACGACCAGCACGATCTGCTCGGTCGGCTTGATCTCACCCACCCGGTGCACGACCAGCAGTTCGATGACGTCCCAGCGCGCGCGCGCCTCGGCGACGATGCCTTCGAGCGCCTTCTCCGTCATCCCCGGGTAGTGCTCCAGTGTGAGCGTCGAGACGCTGTCGCCGTCGTTCACGTCGCGCGCGACGCCGATGAAGCTCGCCACCGCACCGATCTTCGGGTTCCCCCGGCGAAGCGCCGCGATCTCGGCGCCCGCGTCGAAGTCTTCCGTCTGGACGCGCACCGTCACCGCTAGCCCCCCGTCACCGGCGGGAAGAAGGCGAGCTCGTCCCCGGCCCGCACCAGCGTTGTGGCCGCGGCCATCTCCTGGTTCACCGCGATGCGCACGGCCCTGCTTTGCGCGAGCGCGCTCTGCCAGGGACCGCCGCGCGACTGCAGCAGGGCGCGCACGCCGGCGACGGTGGTCACGCCGGGCGGGACGTCGAGGTCCTCGCCTCGGCTGCCGACCTGCTCGCGCAGCCCCGCGAAATAGAGCACCTTGATCTTCACCGATACAGCTCCGAGTACGCAAGGAAACGCACGCCGTCGCCCGCGCGGATCGCCTGTCCCGCCGGGTTGTCGACCAGTCCGTCGGCCCATGCCGTCGAGGTCAGCACGGCGGAATCCTGCGTCGGGTACAGATCCAAGCCGCCGCGCGCGTTCCATTTTACGCGCAGGAACTCCCGCCGGGGATCGGGGCGCGGCCAGTCGAAGTCGGCTCGCGCCTCGATCGCGCGCGGCGCGACGTGCGCGATACCCTGCGTCTTCAGCAGGAACGGTCGCACGAACAGCAGGAAAGTCACGAAGCTCGACACCGGGTTCCCGGGCAGGCCGATGAACGCGGCCTTCGCCACGCGCCCGAACGCGAGCGGGCGGCCCGGCTTCATCGCGATGCGCCACATGAGCAGCTCGCCCTCGGCCTCGACGGCGGGCTTCACGAAATCGGCTTCGCCGACCGACACGCCGCCGCTCGTGACGATGACGTCGCACTCGGACGCGGCGCGCCGCAGCACCGCGCGCGTCGCATCCAGGCTGTCGGGCACGATGCCATAATCGCGCACGTCGCAGTCGAAGGCGCGCGCGAGGCCGTTCAGCGTGAAGCGGTTGGAGTTGTAGATGCGTCCGGGCGGCAGTGGGTCGCCCGGCATGACGAGCTCGTCGCCGGTGAAGAATAGGCCGAGGCGCACGCGCCCGACCACCGGCAGCGTCGCGATGCCGACCGACGCCGCGAGCCCGGTATCCTGCGGCCTCAGGCGGATCCCGGCGGCGAGGATCGCGTCGCCCGCGCGGATGTCGCTCGCCACGCGGCGGATCCATTCGCCCGGCTCGGGCACCTTGTTCACGATCACCGCGTCGCCTTCGGCGGCGGTGTCCTCCTGGATGACGATCGCGTCCGCGCCCTCGGGGACGGGAGCACCGGTGAAGATCCGAGCGGCGGTGCCGGGCGCGAGGGCCGCGCCGACGCCGCCGGCGGCGATGCGCTGCGACACCTTGAGTCGCGCGCCGGGCGCGCGCACGTCGGCGCGGCGCACGGCGTAGCCATCCATGGCGCTGTTGTCCATCGGCGGCACGTTCATGGTCGAGCGTTGCGTCTCGGCGAGCACGCGGCCGACTGCTTCGAGCGTGGGAACGGTCTCGCGTCCCGCGACGGTATTCGCGCCCGAGAGCAGGCGCTCGAGCGCTTCGTCGACGCTGAGGAGCCCCTTGTTCATTTCAGCCCGTTGAACTCGAGCACGAAATCGGCGATGCCATCGTGGTCGTTCAGGTCGAAGCGTCTCGGGCCCGCCTCGGGCGGGACGTCGGTGGCAATGGCGACGATGTTGGTGTCCTCGGGATGGAGGAAGGGTTTGGCGTTCTCGCTCCGCCATACCTCGAGCTTCGGCATCGGGTAGCGCTTGTATCCCTCGATGAGCAGCAGGTCGCAAGGCGAGATGCGCCCGAGTTGCTCGTCCAGTGTCGGCTCGGGCGCGCCGCGCAGCTCGTGCATGACCACCCAGCGGTTCGGCGAGCTGACGAGGACCTCGGTGCAGCCGGCCTGCCGATGCCGGTACGAGTCCTTGCCCGGATGGTCCACGTCGAAGCTGTGGTGCGCGTGCTTGATCAGCGAGACCACCAGGCCCTTGCTCACGAAGCGCGGCACGATCTGCTCGATCAGAGTGGTCTTGCCGCTCCCGGACCAGCCGGTGATGCCGAAGATCTTCATCGCCCCATTTTATCAGGGGCGTCGTTCCCGCAGGGATATAGCGCTGTTTTCAGGCGCCGGGCTGGTCGGCGTTCGGGAAGAACAGCTGCTGCCCGTCGATCCTGTATCCCGCAATGACTTTCTGGCCCTCGGGCGAGATCAGCCAGTCGATGAACTCCTGCCCGAGGTCCTTCTTCACGTTCGGATGCTTCTGCGGGCTCACGAGCATCACGCCGTACTGGTTGAACAGGCGTTTGTCGCCCTGGACGACGATCTTGAGATCGCCGCGGTTCTTGAACGAGATCCAGGTGCCGCGATCCGAGAGAATGTAGGCGCCGATCGACGCCGCGGTGTTGAGCGCGGGACCCATGCCCTGCCCCGTGTCCTTGTACCAGGGGCCCTTGTCCCTGGCGATGTCGATGTCGGCGTCCTTCCACAGCGCGAGCTCGGCGATGTGCGTGCCGCTGCGGTCGCCGCGCGACACGAACGGCGCCTGCGCGGCCTTGATCTTCCGCAGCGCCGCGACGATGTCCCCGCCGCCGGCGACTTTCGCTGGATCCGCCTTCGGACCGACCAGCACGAAATCGTTGTACATGACCGGGAAGCGCTTCACGCCCTGGCCCTCGGAGAGAAATTTCTCCTCGGCCGACCGCGCGTGCACGAACACGACGTCGGCGTCGCCCCGCCGGCCGATGTCGAGCGCCTGCCCGGTTCCGACCGCGACGACGTGCACCTGGACTCCGCTCTTTTTCTCGAAGATCGGCAGCAGGTACTTGAACAGCCCCGACTGCTCGGTCGACGTCGTCGACGCGACGGTGATGAACTTCTGCTGCGCGAAGGCGGGGAGCGCGCCCGCACCAACCAGCGCGAGCAACGCGACGATGACGATTCGGCGGATCAGGTCCAAGGCAGCTCTCCTCTGATAAAAGCTTCGGCTTGCGCGGTCTGCGGGCGCGCGAAGAAGGTTTCGACCGATGAGCGCTCGACGAGGCGGCCGCGGTCGAGGAACAGGATCTCGTCGCCGAGGCGCCGAGCCTGGCCGAGGTTGTGCGTCGCCATGACGATCTTGGTCCCGGCCGCGTCGAAGGCGCGGATGACGGTCTCGATTTCACGGGTCGACGTGGGATCGAGGCTGGCGGTGGGCTCGTCGAGAAAAAGCACCTCCGGATGCAATGCCCACGCGCGGGCCAGAGCGAGACGCTGTTGCTCTCCGATGGACAGCACCCGCGCGGGACGATCGGCCAGGGCCGCGAGGCCGACGCTTTCCAGGGCATCCCTCGCGATCGCGGCGCGATGCCGCCGCTCGACGCCTGCCAAAGCGAGGGCATAGAGCACGTTCGCGAGGGCCGAGCGCCGAAGCATCACCGGGCGCTGAAACACCATGGCTTGCCGGCGCGACGCCAGCGCGCTTGCGCTCCATTCGACGCGCCCGGACGTCGTCTGCAGCAGTCCGTGCATGATGCGCATGAGGACGCTCTTCCCGGCGCCGTTCGCCCCGAGGATGATCGTGGCCGGACCGGCGCCGAGCTCGACGGACACTCCATCGATGATGTTGCGTCCACCCGCGGCAAAGGACACCCCCGTCAGTCGAAGCGGCAGAATGGGACGGCTGCTCATCCGTAGCGGCGCTGCGCCGCTTCCTTCGTCAGATACGCGGCCGCGTTCACGACGATCACGATGCCGACCAGGATCGCGCCCAGCCCGAGCGCAAGCGGGAGATCACCCTTGCTGGTCTCGAGCGCGATCGTCGTGGTCATGACCCGGGTGACGCCATCGATATTGCCGCCGACGATGATTACCGCTCCGACCTCCGCGGCGGCCCGCCCGAACCCGGCCAGAACGGTGGTGAGGAGGGAAAAGCGGGTGTCCCAGAGCAGAGTGAGCGCCGCGTCGAGCCGATGGGCTCCGAGCGAGCGCAGTTGCTCTTCGTACTCACGCCACGCGTCCTCGATCACCTGGCGCGAGAGCGCCGCGATGATCGGCACGATCAGGACGGTCTGCGCAATCACCATCGCGGCCGGCGTGAACAGCAGCCCGAGCGAGCCGAGCGGCCCGGCGCGAGACAGCAGCAGGTAGAACACGAGTCCGACCACCACCGGCGGCAGCCCCATGAAGGCGTTGAGCAGGACGATGAGAGGGCGTCGCCCCGGAAAGCGACTGACCGCGATCAGGGCGCCGAGCGGCATGCCGAGCAGCGTGGCCAGGGCCACGGCGGAGAGGCTGACTCGCAGGCTGAGGACGACGATCTCGATCAGCTCGGGTGACGGCTGGACGAGCAGTCTCGCGGCGGCGGCTAGGGCATCGAGCATGACGGGTGCGCGGGACAGCCATGATAGGTGCCGCCCATCCCGGGCTGGAATATGTACCGGCAATTCATATCTTGGATCCTTGCGATCATATTCCAGGATATATGCATGATCGATAAGGACTGTACGCTTACTATCGGAATTTGCTATATTTTCTTACCTGTCTCATTTCACAAATGATTCGGATTCAGCTCGAAGCGAACTGGAAGATCGGGACCGACGATTCCCCGTCCGGGAGTCCGATGCTGTTCCGTCTTCTCGAGGCGGTCCGCAAGTCGGGATCGGTCGCGCAGTCGGCGCAGGAGCTCGGGTTCTCGTACCGGCATGTCTGGGGCCTCATCGGGAAGTGGGAGAAGGCCGTCGGGAAACCGCTGGTGCGTCTCGAGCGCGGACGCGGCGCAAAGCTCACCGAGTTCGGCGAAAAGCTCATCTGGGCGGAGCAGCTCGCGCGCTCGCGGCTCGAAGGGCACATCGAAACCGTCCAGCGCGAGCTCGAGGAAGAGCTGCGCGCGCAATTCTCGCGGGGCGTGACGAGCCTGGTCGCGTACGCGAGCCACGACATGGCGCTCGGTCACCTGCGCGCCCTGCTGCAGAAGAATCATTCGGTCCAGCTCGACCTGCAGTACCGCGGCAGCCTCGAGAGCCTCGACGCGCTCGCCCAGGGACGCTGCGACCTCGCCGGGTTCCACCTGCCCGAGGGCGGCCTCGAGACGGACTTCTTCCACCGCCGCGCGTTCAAGGTGCGCGACCATTCGCTGATCCGCTGCGCGACGCGCACGCAGGGGCTGATGGTCGCCCGCGGCAATCCCAAGGGAATTCGCACCCTCGTGCATCTCACGCGCCCGGGCGTGCGCATGATCAATCGCCAGCCCGGATCGGGCAGCCGCCTCGAGCTCGACCAGCTGCTGCGCGAGGCGGGTATCGACGCGGAGACCATCGAGGGATACGACAGCGCCGAGTTCACTCATCTCGCCGTCGCGGCGACGATCGCCTCGGGAATGTGCGACGCCGGATTCGGCATCGAGGCCGCCGCCGCGCAATACAAGCTCGGCTTCATTCCGCTGCTGCGGGAGCGCTACTACCTCGCCTGCCGCAACGAGACCGTGAAAGCTCAGCCGGTGCAGCTCCTGATCGAGGCGCTGAAGGGCGCCGAGTTCGAATCGCTGGCCGGCGGGCTCGCCGGCTACGACTGGGCGGGCGTCGGCGATCTGCTGCCGGCCGAGACCGTGCTTGCGGGCAGGACCGAGGGCACCCGCACCTTCATTCGACCCGAGGCCAAACCGGTCCGCGCCCGCTGAAGCGGCTCCTGTAAGCGAATAGCCCCGTCAGCCCGTCGCCGCCCGCGAAAGCGAGACGGCTTTCACCAGCGCGTAGACCGGCAGTCCCTTCGCCAGCCCGAGCTGCTGCGATGCCCGCTCCGTGACGCGCGACCGCAGCGTGGTGCCGCCGATCGCGATCGCGACGTCGACGACGCCGCTCGATCCCGCGCGCACGTCGACGATCGTGCCTTCGAGCACGTTCTGGATGCTGATGCGCCGCGGGCGCTCCAGCGCGATCGAGACATCGCGCGCGCGGATGCGCACCCGCACTGGCTCGCCGATCAGGGCGTCGACGTTCGTCGCGACGAGCGTGCCGCCGTCGAAGGCGAGCGTCGCGACATCGCTCTCCATGTCCTGCGCGGTCACCTTCGCTTCGATCACCGCCCCGCCCTCGAATGCGCCCGTCGCCGCGCGCAGGTCGGGCCGGCCCATCACGTCCTCGGCGCCGCCCACCGCGCTCACCCGGCCCGCGGCAAGCAGCACGACGGTGTCCGCGAGCCGCACCACTTCCTCCGCCGAGTGGCTGACGTACACCACAGGAATGCGGATTTCGTCGCGCAGCAGCTCGATGTACTGCATGACCTCGTTCTTGCGGTGCGCGTCGAGCGAGGCCAACGGCTCGTCGAGCAGCAGCAGCCGCGGGCTCGAGAGGAGCGCGCGTCCGATCGCGACGCGCTGCTTCTCGCCGCCCGACAGGTTGCCCGGCCGGCGCTCGAGCAGGTCCCTGAGCCCGAGCAGCTCGACCACGTGCGCGAACTGCGGCGCCGGCGCCCCGCGCGCGAACAGTCCCGCATAGCGCAGGTTCTGCGCCACGCTGAGGTGCGGAAACAGGCGCCCCTCCTGGAACACGTAGCCGATGCGCCGCGCCGGCGTCGGCACGTCGATGCCCGCGCCGCTGTCGAACACCGGCTCGCCGCCGATCACGATGCGGCCGCGATCCGGGCGCAGGAGGCCGGCGATCGCGTTCACGAGCGAGGTCTTGCCCGCGCCCGAGCGCCCGAACAGCGCCGTGATGCCCGCGCCCGCCTCGAATGCCGCTTCGAGACGGAAGGCGCCCAGGTGCCGTTCAATGTCGAGCGTCAGCGTCATCGCCCATGATCCTGCGCGTGGCCCGGCGCACCATGACCTCGGAAACGAACAGCGCAGCGAGCGACAGCGCGACCGCGATCAGGCTGAGCCGCAGCGCAGGCGCGTCGCCCGCCGGGACCTGTGTATACGTGTAGATCGCGAGCGGCAGCGTGCGGGTCTCGCCCGGGATGTTGGAGACGAAGGTGATCGTGGCGCCGAACTCACCGAGACCGCGCGCGAACGAAAGCAGGATCCCGGTGAGCACGCCGGGGAGCGCGAGCGGCAGCGTCACCGTCGCGAACACGCCGAGGCGCCCCGCGCCCAGCGTGCTCGCCGCAGCCTCCAGCCGGCGGTCGATCGTCTCGAACGACAGGCGGATCGCGCGCACCATCAGCGGGAAGCCCATCACCGCCGCCGCGAGCGCGGCGCCGGTCCAGCGGAAGACGAGCGTCACGCCGAGCCACTCGTCGAGCAGCGAGCCGACCGGCCCGCGTTTGCCGAAGAGGAGCAGAAGGAAGTACCCGACCACGACGGGCGGCAGCACGAGCGGCAGGTGCACGACTGCGTCGAAGAGCGTCTTGCCGGGAAAATTGCCACGCGCGAGAAGGTAGGCCACCGCCACCGCGAAAGGCAGGCTGACGGCGACGCTCCAGAACGCCACGCGCAGGCTGAGCAGCAACACCTCCTGCTCTTCCGGCGCGAGCCCCATCAGAAGCCGTACTTCCCGAACGTCCTGTGCGCCTCGGCGCCGCCGAGCCAGTCCTCGAACGCGGCCGCGGCGGGCTTGCCCGACGCGGTCACGGCGATCGGATAGACGATCGGCGGGTGCGTGTCCTCGGGAAACGTCCCGACGACCTCGACGCGCGGCTCGGCCGCCGCGTCGGTGCGATAGACGATGCCGAGCGGCGCTTCGCCGCGCGACACCAGTGCCAACGCGGCGCGCACGTTCTCGGCGGCCGCCACCTTCGGTTCGACGTCCTTCCAGACGCCGAGCGCCGCGAGAGCGGCCTTGCCGTATTTTCCGGCGGGGACCGAATCCGGGTTGGCCATCGCGAGACGCCCGCCGCCGAGCAGTCTTGCGACCGGAAACCCCGGCGCAATGTTTACGGAAAGATTGCTGCCCGCGGGCGCGATCAGCACCAGGTGATTCCTGAGCAGGTTCCGGCGCGTACCGGCCCGGACGAGCTTGCGCTGCTCGAGATAGTCCATCCAGTCGAGATCGGCCGAGAGGAACAGATCGGCCGGCGCGCCGGCCTCGATCTGCTTCGCGAGCGCCGAGCTCGCGGCGTAAGAGACGGCGATCCGGTCGCCGCTCTTCGCCTGGTACGCTTTCACGTTCGCGTCCAGCGCATCCTTGAGGCTCGCCGCCGCGAACACCGTCAGGTTTTCGGCGGCCGCCGAGCCCGCGAGCGCCAGCACTCCCAAACTCGTCGCGACCCGCAACCACCACGTCTGCATCCCGATCCTCCTCCACCCGCTATCGCTATATCCTGACATATATAGCGATATCTCGCCAAACCGCCCGTCCGGCCGCGGGCTCTATTTCGAAAGCAGGGAAACGAGGCTGCGCGTCTCGGCCGCGGTCAGCCGCAACGCCTTGCGCTCGATGCGGCGGTAGAGCGCCACCAGGCGGTGTCCGGTCGGCGAGAGGATGGTGCCGCCGCCATGCCGCCCTCCGGGGACGGCCTGCACGACCGCCCTCGGGAGCTGCCGGTTCAGGTCGTCGACCAGCACCCACGCGCGCCGGTACGACATGCCGAGCTTGCGCGCGGCGGCGGAGATCGAGCCGGTGTCGGCGATCGCCTCGAGGAGCGCGATCTTCCCCGGGCCGACGGCACGCCGGCGACCCTTGACGACGCGGAGGTGGAGCTCGACTCGGGCCTTTATCATGTGGGCGGTTGCAGGCAGGTCGGTCGCGAAAGTATATTTCATCGGCTTCGCCGCGGTCGCCGCCGCGCACCACCTGATCGCAGATCCGCTCGCGGGAGCGGCGCGCCGGGAGTCGCGCACTAGCTGCGGCCGGTGCGCAGCAGGTCCCGAACCCGGCCGATGGGAACCGCGGGCGCGAGCAGGAAGCCCTGCATCTCGTCACACCCGAGCGAGCGCAGCAGCGCGCGCTGCTCCTGGGTCTCCACGCCCTCGGCCACGACCTTCAGGCGCAGCGAGTGCGCGAGCGAGATGATGCTCGAGACGATGCTCTGGTCCTCCGCGTTGCGCGCCATGGTATGGACGAACGAGCGGTCGATCTTGAGCGTGTTCACCGGGAGCCTGGAGATGTACGCGAGCGACGAGTAGCCGGTGCCGAAGTCGTCGATGGCGATGCCGACGCCCATGTCCCGGATCGCCTTGAGCTTGGCGATGTTGTTCTCGATGTGGTCCATGACCACGCTCTCGGTGATCTCGATGTCCAGGCCGAGGGCGTGACCGTCGGCGCGCACGGCGGCGCCCACCGCCGCGGCGAAGTCCTTCTGCCGCAGCTGCAGCGGCGAGACGTTCACGGCGATCCGGGGGCAGTCGGCCACCGACTCGGACAGCGCACGGTAGTCCGTCGCGGCCTGCTCCAGCGCCCAGGCGCCAACCTCGAGGATGAGCCCCGTCTCCTCGAGCAGCGGGATGAAGGTGAGCGGGTGCACCAGTCCCTGGTCGCGGTCGTTCCACCGCATCAGGGCTTCGAGCCCCACCACGCGGCCCGAGTCGAGATCGACCTTCGGCTGGTAGTACAGAACGAACTCGCGCTTCTCGAGCGCCGAGCGCAGCTTGTTCTCGAGCACGAGGTTCACCGCGACGCGTGAGTTCATGTCCGGGGCGTAGAACGAGTAGTGCTCGTTGCGCGTCTTCGCGTCCTGCAGCGCGGCATCGGCGTTGCGCATCAGGACCTCGGGATCGGCGCCGTCGTTCGGATAGAGCGAGATCCCGGCGCGCACCGAGATGCGCAACGGCTCGCCGTCGACCGCGAAGGGCCGGCTCAGCGACGGGAACACGCGGTCGCGCAGGAAGCGCCCGAGCTCGGCCTCCCGAACGTCGCGAAACGACGCGGCGAAGCAATCGGCGTTGATGCGCGCGAGGTCGCTGCGGTCGGGTACCGCCTCCGCGAGCCGCCGTGCGAGCTGGCGCAGGACGTTGTCCGCGTTGTTCCGTCCCAGCGTGTCGTTGATGTAGCGGAAGCGCTCGATGTCGAACATCACCACCGCGAGCGCGCGGCGTTCCGACTTCGCCGCGCGCAGGCTCTGCTCGAGGCGCTCGCGGTACAGATCGCGGTTCGCGAGGCCGGTGAGCGTGTCGTAGTAGGCGAGGTAGTTGAGCTTCTCCTCCCGGCCGATGTTGTCCAGCGCGAACGAGATGTCCGCCGCGAGCTCCTTCAGCAGGCTCACCTCCTCATCGTCGAAGAACCCGGGATCTCCGGCGTACAGGACCAGCACGGCGTGCGGCCG
The DNA here is from genome assembly GCA_036518595.1 of Burkholderiales bacterium. Lineage (GTDB taxonomy): Bacteria > Pseudomonadota > Gammaproteobacteria > Burkholderiales > SG8-39 > VBDM01. Next base: position 12,191 of record DATDMW010000039.1, on the reverse strand, counting down.
CCCGTCGAGCGGAATCGGGAAGGCACCGAGCGAGCGGTATCCTCGGGCGAGCATGTCCTCGCGCCGGTCCGCGACCGAGGGCTCGGTCTCGAGATCGTCGCAGATCACGGGGCTCGCGGTCCGCAGCGCGCGGCTCGCCGGCCGCCCGCCTTCGGACGCGTCCGCGCGCGCGCTGAGCCTGGCCTTGGAGATGTACTCGTCATCCGCGCCGGCCCAGGCAACCGGCCTGCCGTCCAGCGTCGCGGGATCGATCACGCCGATCCACGCCATCTTGAAGTCGCCCGCCTGGACCGCGACGCGGCAGGCTTCGTCGAAGAGGCTCTGGCGCTCGCGGGTGCGCAGCATGGCCGCGTTGATGCCGCTCAGCACCGCGTGGATGCGGCTGAGGTGCGCGATCTTCAGCGCCTGCTCGTGCCGCTCGGTGATGTCGCGCGCGATGCCGTCGATGCGGCACACCGCTCCGCGGGCGTCTTTCACCGGCGTGCCGCGGCTGTGCACCCAGCGCACCGCTCCGTCGGGCGTGAAGATCCGGTATTCGCAATCGAACGTGCCGCCATCCATTGCTTTGGCCCACTCCGCGCCGACCCGGCTGCGGTCGGCCTCGTGGATGACCTCGGACCAGACGACACGCCGGTCGTAGAACTCCTCGGGCGTCCGCCGGTAGACGAGCGAGCTCGAAGGGCTGATGTACAGGACGTGGCGCGAGGGGACGGCCACGGACCACACCACGGCGCGCAGCGAGGACACGACGCTCTGGAGCCGCGCGCGTGTCTCCTCGAGCTCGGTCTCGGCCCTGCTGTGCGCCGCGCGGTCGCGCGCGTCCTGCAGCGCGCGCTCGACCGCGGGCGGCAGGCGCACGAGGTTCGTCTTCAGCACGTAGTCCGTCGCGCCGTTCTTCAGCGCGCGGATCGCGTATTCCTCGCCGATGGTCCCGGAAACGAAGATGAAGGGGATCTCCGCGTGCCGCTCGCGCGCGATGGCGAGCGCGGTCATGCCGTCGAAGTGCGGCATGGAAAAATCGGAAAGAATCACGTGGGGGCGGAAGTCCTCCAGCTCGCGCCGGAAATCGGGCTCGGTCTCGACGCAGCGGCCCTCGCAGCGCAAGCCGAAGCGCCTGAGCTCGTGCAGCTCGAGCTCGACGTCGGCGGCGACGTCCTCGATGACGAGGACCCGGATAGGCGCTTCCATGAAGCCGGCGTTCAGGCGCTCAGGACGGGACCCGGTTCATGATGGCCCAGTAGACGCCGAGCTTCGAGACCTCCTCGACGAACTTGTCGAACTCGACCGGCTTCACGATGTAGCTGTTGACCCCGAGCTGGTAGCTGCGGACGATGTCGTTCTCCTCCGCGCTCGAGGTCAGCATGACGACCGGGACCAGCCGCGTCCGGTCGTCCTCGCGGATCTTGCGCAGGACCTCGATGCCGTCCATCTTGGGCATCTTCAGGTCGAGCAGGACGATCTTCGGATTGCCCGACGGCCGTTTTCCGTACGCGCCGCGGTGGAACAGAAAGTCCAGCGCCTCGGGACCGTCCTTGACCCAGTGGACCTGGTTCGAGAGATTGCGCTTCCTGAGCGCGCGCAAGGTCATTTCCGCGTCCGCGGAATTGTCCTCGACGAGAAGGATGTCGACCGGTTTCAGCTCGTCCATGTGTGCGCCATCCGCCTCCGAAAATCGCTCAGGAACGGCGCCAGTGGGGGGACCGGGCGCGCTCTTGTTGCCACCTTAATATCATTAAGGGCGTGAACGCCGGAAAAGTTCCCCGGGCTGCCCCCGGCGGGCGCGGCAAATTGCGGGAAGAAAAAGAGAAGGGGCGCCGCAGCGCCCCTTTTTCGTCCGTGAAGGCCCGGACAGGCTACCGCTTCTGGCCCCCCGCGGCCTTGTTTTTCTTGTAGTTCGCCACCGTCCGGTCCTGCGCCTTGGCCAGGTCCGCGGCGTCCTTTTTCGCGGCCTCGTCCGCCTTCTGCTTGACCTCGGCCGCCTTGGCGGCCGCTTCCGGGGACGGCGGCGGGAGCTTCGCCCAGGCGGTGCCTCCCAGACCCAATGCGAGCGCCAGCAAAGCGAAACGGATACCCCTCATGTCGATTTCCTCCTCAGTGCTGCGCCTGCGGCGCGGCGGGCACGCCGACGGCGGTGCCGGTCCTCACCTTGCCCGATTTGATGTCGTTGTACCAGTACTCGTGGTGTTCCCTGGCCCAGGCCTCGTCGACATAGCCGTGACGCATCGCGTCGTAGGCCCCGGCGAGCCCGATCGTGCCGAGATAGATGTGTCCGAGCGAGATCGCGATGAACAGCCCGGCGCCGACCGCGTGCACGACGTTGGCCTGGATCATGACGGCGCGGACCTGGTCGAAATTCGGGAAGTTCAGCACGAATCCCGACGCACTGACGATGATACCGAGCACCACCACGCCGACCCAGAACCAAACTTTCTCGCCGGCGTTGAAGCGCCACGACGGCATATGGCGCCCCGAGACCATGCCGCCCAGGTGCAACAGCCAGCGCAAGTCGCCCGTGCGCGGCCGGTTGTCCCATGCCCACTTGACGATCATCACCGCCGCGCTCAGCGCGAACAGCGGCCCGACGAAATTGTGCAGGTGCTTCGAGAGCTGAGCGAGCCAGCCGAACAGCGTGTACCCGATCACCGGCAGCAGCACGTACTTTCCGAGCATCATGACGAGCCCCGTGATGCCCAGGATCGAGAACGTGATCGCGACCGTCCAGTGCATGTAGCGCTCGAACGGCGTGAAGCGCTCGATCAGCCGGCCCGTGGGCGGCTCGTGCACCGTGATCTTGCCGCGCCAGGCGTAGAACAGGCCGATGATGACCACGATCGCCGCGACGAACCAGCCGGCGATCGGCGTGATCCAGAAGTTCTTCAGCTGCCGCCACGTCTCGCCGTAGCTCTGGATCAGGACCGTGGTCTCGCGCCCCGGGATGGAGGTGTACTGCGGAGTGCCCTTGCGCACCTCGCGCCAGACCGGCGCATTGTTGCCGGGCTGCGCCTGCTGTCGGTCCATCTCCGCCTGCGTCGGGTTCTGCTCGGGCGGCGGAGTCGACTGCTGAGCCAGGCTCGCCGGCGCGAGCGTCGCGAGTCCCAGCCCCAACACGAAAAGGAAGAGCGCTTGCCGTGCGATGGACTTCATCAAGGCGCCCTCTACTCGGCTCGGTTGTATTCGTTCTGCGTGAGATTGCGCGCCTTCAGCGCGTTCTCCCAGCTCGTCTGGTCGCCCTTCGTCCACTGCTGCGGCGTGTAGACCGCGGCGCTCGGCTCGCTGTCCCAGGGCTTGGCGTCGGGCTTGCCCTGGTACTTGCCCTGCTTGTAGACGACGACCTGCTCGCGCTCGCCGCAGCCGGCGAGGCCCGCGGCCAGACACGCAGCGGCGAAAATCGCCGCGGCCTTCGCGACGCGGCTCATGATTTCGTCCCCGGCGCGGGACGCGCCTGCGGATTGTCGGGCTTGCCGTAGGCGGTGCCCCAGCCCCAGACCTCCGAGCCACGGCCGCGCTTGAGCACGCGCGTGCGGTAGATGTCGGCGATGACGTCGCCGTCGCCGCCCAGAAGCGCCTTCGTCGAGCACATCTCCGCACACGCCGGCAACTTGCCCTGCGCGAGGCGGTTCGAGCCGTACTTGACGAACTCCTCGCGCGACAGGTCCTTCTCGGGGCCGCCGGCGCAGAACGTGCACTTGTCCATCTTGCCGCGCAGGCCGAAGGCGCCCGCCTGCGGGAACTGCGGCGCCCCGAACGGGCAGGCGTAGAAGCAGTAGCCGCAGCCGATGCACAGGTCCTTGTCGTGCAGGACCACGCCCTCGTCGGTGCGGTAGAAGCAATCGACCGGGCACACCGCCATGCACGGCGCGTCGGAGCAATGCATGCACGCGACCGAGATCGATTTCTCGGCGCCGATGACGCCGTCGTTGATGGTCACGACGCGGCGGCGGTTGACGCCCCAGGGAACCTCGTTCTCCTGCTTGCACGCCGTCACGCAGCCGTTGCACTCGATGCAGCGCTCGGCGTCGCAGAGGAATTTCATTCTGGCCATAGTGGTCTCCTTAGTCCCCTCGCCCCGTTATGCCCGCTCGATCTGGCACACGGTGGTCTTGGTCTCCTGCATCATCGTCACCGAGTCGTAGCCGTAGGTGGTCGCGGTGTTGACCGCCTCGCCGCGCACGATCGGCGCCGCCCCGTCCGGGTAGAACGGCAGCATGTCCTTGCCCTGCCACCAGCCCGAGAAGTGGAACGGGATGAACGCGGTGTCGGGCCCGACGCGCTCGGTGACCATCGCGCGCACCTTCAGGCGCGCGCCCGTGGGCGTCTTCACCCAGACGAACTCGCCGTTGCGGATGCCGCGGTCGTTCGCCGCCTTCGGATTGATCTCGACGAAGTTCTCCTGCTGCAGCTCGGCGAGCCAGGGGTTGGAGCGCGTCTCCTCGCCCCCGCCCTCGTACTCCACCAGCCGCCCGCTCGTCAGGATGATCGGGAACGTCTTGCCGATGTCCTTGTTTTTCTCCTGCAGCGACTTGTACAGCGTCGGCAGGCGCCAGAACGCCTTCTTGTCGTCGTGGGTCGGATACTTCTCGACGAGATCGGCACGCGGCGAGTAGATCGGCTCGCGGTGCAGCGGGATGGCGTCGGGAAAGTTCCAGACGACCGCGCGCGCCTTGGCGTTGCCGAACGGGTGCACGCCGTGGTTCTTCATGGTCACGCGCTGGATGCCGCCCGAAAGGTCGGTCTTCCAGTTCTTGCCCTCGGCGGCCTTCTTCTCCTCGTCGGTGAGCTCGTCCCACCAGCCGAGCTTCTTCATCAGCACGTGGTCGAACTCGGGATACCCGGTGGTGATGTCGCTGCCCTTGGAGTACGAGCCGTCCTCGGCCAGGAGGTTGACGCCGTCCTTCTCCACGCCGAAGTTCGCGCGGAAGCAGCCGCCGCCGTCCATCATGTGCAGGTGCGTGTTGTACAGCGTGTGCGAGCCGGGGTGCTTCAGCTCGGGCGTGCCGTAGCACGGCCACGGCAGGCCGAAGTAGTCGCCGTCGAGCACGTAGCCGGTCTTCGCGTCCTTGCCGCCCTTCGCGCGCAGCGTCTTCACGTCGAAGACGTGCATGTTGCGCATGTGCGCCTGCAGCCGCTCGGGCGACTGGCCGGTGTAGCCGATGGTCCAGCTGCCGGCGTTGAACTCGCGCGTGATGTCGGCGATATCGGGCTCGTCGCCCTTCAGCTTGATGTTCTGCTTGCCGTTCAGCTTCCCGACCAGCTGGTCCGCGAACCCGAGCTTCTTCGCGAACAGGTACATGATGGTCTGGTCGGGCTTCGACTCGAACAGCGGCTCGATCACCTTCTCGCGCCACTGCAGCGAGCGGTTCGACGCCGTCACCGAGCCCTCGGTCTCGAACTGCGTGCACGCGGGGAGCAGGTAGACGGCGCGGTCCTTCTTCTCCTCCTTGCCCGCGTTCTTCAGGATCTGCGCGCCCTGCTCATCGAGGGGCATCGCCGCCATCGACGCGGTCGCGGACGGGTACGGGTCGACCACGACCAGCAGGTCGAGCGCGTGCATCGCGGCCTGCATCTCGAGGCCGCGCGTCTGGCTGTTCGGCGCATGGCCCCAGTAGAAGACGCCGCGGATGTTCGGATCCTGGTCGATGTTCTCGTTCTTCTCCAGCACACCGTCGATCCAGCGCGACACCGTGATGCCGAGCTTCGCCATCATGGTCGCATTGACGTACTGGCTCTGCAGCCACTTCAGGTCGATGTTCCAGACCTTGGCCCAGTGGGCGAACGATCCCGGCGCCAGGCCGTAGTAGGCCGGGAGCGAGTCGGGGTTCGGGCCCAGGTCGGTCGCGCCCTGCACGTTGTCGTGGCCGCGGAAGATGTTCGCGCCGCCGCCCGAGACGCCGATGTTGCCGAGCGCGAGCTGCACGATGCACGACGCGCGCACCATGGCGTTGCCGATCGAGTGCTGCGTCTGGCCCATGCACCATACGATGGTGCTCGGCCGGTTCTTGGCCATGGTCTCGGCGACCTTGTGCACCTCGGCCTCGGGAACGCCGGTCACTTCCTGGACCTTGTCGGGCGTCCATTTCTTCAGGACCTCGTCGCGCACTTTGTCCATGCCGTAAACACGGTCGTGGATGTACTTCTTGTCCTCCCAGCCGTTCTTGAAGATGTGGTGCAGCACGCCGAACAGGAACGCGACGTCCGTCCCGGAGCGGATGCGGACGTACTGGTCGGCCTTGGCCGCGGTGCGCGTGAAGCGCGGGTCGGCGACCATGATTTTGCAGCCGGTCTCCTTCGCGTGCAGCGAATGCAGCATCGACACCGGGTGCGCCTCGGCCGCGTTCGAGCCGATGTAGAGCGCCGCCTTGCTGTTGTGCATGTCGTTGTACGAGTTGGTCATCGCGCCGTAGCCCCAGGTGTTCGCGACGCCCGAGACCGTGGTCGAGTGGCAAATGCGCGCCTGGTGGTCGGTGTTGTTGGTGCCCCAGAGGCGCACCCATTTGCACATCAGGTAAGACTGCTCGTTGCTGTGCTTGGAGGAGCCGATGAACATCATCGCGTCCGGCCCCGACTCCTTGCGGATCGCCATCATGCGGTCGCCGATCTCGTTGACCGCCTGGTCCCAGGAGATCTTCTGGTACTTGCCGTTCACCAGCTTCATCGGGGTCTTCAGCCGGTGCGAGTCCTCGGTCATCCCGTGCTCGCGCACAGACGCGCCCTTGGCGCAGTGCGCGCCGAGGTTGAGCGGCGAGTCGAACACCGGCTCCTGGCGCACCCACACGCCGTTCTGCACGACGGCGTCGATGGCGCAGCCCACCGAGCAGTGCGTGCACACGGTGCGCTTCACCTCGATCTTGGCTCCCGTCTTCCACGGCTCGTCGGCCGCTTCGGCCTTGCCGATCATGTTGAACGGCAGCTGCGTCGCGAAGGCGCCTGCGCCCGCGGCGATCCCGGAGCGCTTCAGGAAGGCGCGGCGATCCATCGTCTTCGCCAGCATGCCGTTGAGGCCGCGGGACAGACGTCCGGAAACGGGGCGAGCGGAATCCCCAGTGGATTTCCTGGTGAGAAGCATGGTCACGCCTCCTCGATTCAAACTTTGGTGGTGCTGTAGTAGCTGCGGACGTGCGCGGTCTCTTGATAGCCCTTTCCGCGCCGCTTGTCGCCGCTCTGTGCGGGTGATGGGTTCGCGGTCTTGGCCGACTGGCCGGCCACGACGGCGGCGGCTGTCGCGGCGCCGCCGGCGCCTACTGCAAGAAGGAAGTTTCTGCGGGAAAGTGTTTTGGATTTTGTAGTGCTCATTCCGATATCTCCTTCTCCGATGCCGCGAGAAAAATACTTGAGTGTCGGTTAAACCGATCTGTGAAATATGTCGCGGATTTCCTAATTAGAACACCTTTACGCACTCGCTTTCAATATCCAAGAAATGGCGCGCGAACTCCGCGACGCGCTTATAGAAATTCGCTTTCGGGCAATCCGATATTGCAGTGCAAAAAGCGCCATAGGCGGGAGCGATGAACTGGGCGAAGAACGCCTTCTGTTTTTGCAGCGCAGCATCGTCCGTGTCCGAGATCAGGTGCCGCATCACCTCGAACAGGCCGGCGAAGTGATCCTCCGGCTCGTGCGCGCCCTCGGCACGAGCGAGCCCCATTTCGGCGAGCTGCTGCTTCAGCCGGACCAGGATCTTCTCGCGGCCCGTCTCGGACAGATAGTAGCTGGCGTAAGGGGTTACCTCGGCCTTGCCGACGCCGACGAAGACTTCGTCGTGCTCGACCCGGGCCGCCTCGGCGTCCATCGCGCCGGCCGCGGCCACGAGCGCGTTCCATGCGCCGGCGAGACCCGATCCCGGGTCCTCCGCCACCTCGTCCGCCCGCGCGAGCGTGCCGAGCAGCGCGGCGTCCGGCCCCGAGTAGAACAGTCGCGCGAGCAACGCGTAATAGCCGGCCCGTGCGCGGTCCTCCTCGGCGCCTTCCCCCTCAGGACTTGGGCACATCGAGGATCGTGGTCTCGGCCTTGTTTTCCATCATGTCGACGACGCGGCAGTCGGCGCACATCTGCAGGCGCTTCAGCGACTCGCCGCTCGCGAACATCGAGTGCCCGGTGAGCTTGCCCAGCATGTTGTCGATCATCTGGCGCGTGCCGAAGGGCTTGCCGCAGCGCACGCAGTTGAACGGCTCCGCCTCGTTGAGCACCACCGGCCGCTTCGCCTGGTCGGAGAGCAGCAGGCGCGGGACCAGCGCGATCGCCTCCTCGGGGCAGGTCTGCGCGCACAGCCCGCACTGCACGCAGTTGCGCTCGAGGAAACTCAGCATCGGCCGCTCGCGTCCGTCGAGCAGCGCCGACTCGGGACACGCGCCGACGCAGGCCATGCACAGCGTGCACGCCTTCGTGTCGACGTCGACGCGCCCCCACGGCGCGCCGGCCGCGAGCGCGATCTCCTGCCGCGGCGCGGGCGCCAGCCGGGCGAGGTGCTCGAGCGCGAACTCGAGGGTGCCGCGCTTCTCGGCGGCCACGTTGAAGGTGGCCGGCTTCGACGGCGCCGCGGCGGGCTCGAGCGCCCACAGCGCCTGCTCGAGGCGCGTCTCGTCGTCCGAGGCGATCCAGTGGAAATGCCGGCCCGCGTAGCCGAGCGCGCTCACGATGGTCTGCGCGTAGCCCATCTGCTTCTGCACCGCGGCTCCGTACGCCTCCGACTCGTGCGGCGTGGCGAGCACGACGACCTGGCTCGCGCCGTAGCTCAGCGCCGCGAGCCACACGTCGATGCCGACCGAGGCGGCGTGGTGCACTTCCACCGGGATCACGCGCGCGGGCAGTCCACGCCCGCCGCCGCCGTTCGCGCCCGACGCGGCGCGCCGTCCCAGCCTCGCGATCAGCTCGCGGCTGTCCTCGATGTTGTGCAGGAGCACGCACGCGTCCCCGCCGCCGGCGGCGGCGTAGACCGAGAGCAGGCGCTTGAGCCGCAGGCCCAGGTCGGAGGCGCGCGGGTAGGCGTAGGTGAGCGCGCCCGACGGGCACACCGTGGTGCAGCCGCCGCAGCCCAGGCACAGGTGCGGCTCGACCCGGATCTGGTCGCCTGCCGGGGCGATGGCCCCGGTCGAGCACACGTCGAGGCACTGCGTGCAGCCCTGCTTGCCCGAGCGCGCGTGCGCGCAGATCTTCTCGTCGTACGCGAAGAAGCGCGGCTTCTCGAACTCGCCCGTCAGCTGCGCGAGCTGCGCCGCGGCGAGCGCCTGCTCGAGCGGATCGCGTCCCGGCGCAAGGTAGCCCTGCGGCAGGTCGGCGAGCTTCAGGCACGGCTCGTCGCAGAGGTCGAGCACGAGGTCGAAGCGCTCCCTGCGCGCGCGGTCCGCCCGCTCGAAGTCGATCGCGGCGACCGGCCCGCACGCGGCCACACAGGCGCGGTGCGACTTGCACTTGTCCAGGTCGACCTGGTACGAGAAATCGATCGCGTGCTCGGGGCACGCGCGCACGCAGGCGTTGCAGCGGGTGCACAGCTCGAGGTCGATCGGATTGCGCTGCTCCCATTCCACCTCGAAGGCGCCGAGCCAGCCCTTCAGCGATCTCACGCTGCCCGACCACACCGGGTGGCCGCGCGCCGAAGGCAGCTCGGCCCCCTTCGCATCGGTGACGAGCACGGCGACGTCGAGCTGCCCGGCGAGCCGTGCGGCCCACGGGAGCGCGGCCGCGCCCGGACCGACGACCAGCAGTCCGCCGCCCGACTTGTACTCGACGCTCGGGACCGGCTCGGGATCGGGCAGCTCCGCGAGCGAAAGCAGCGCGGCGATCTTCGGCATGGCCTTCGCGCCCTCCGCCGACCAGCCGGCGTGCTCGCGGATGTTGACGAACTCCAGCTCGGCGCCCGAGCCCGCCTCCTGCGCGATCTCGGAGAAGAGCGGCGCCTCCTGCGTGCAGGCGACCGTGCAGGCATCGTGCTTCAGCGCGTCGCCGAAGGCGGCGACCTCGCGCCGGCACAGCTCCGTATGGATCTCGATCGGCTGCTTGCGCTTGAGGGCCTGCGCGAGCGCCTTGGCGTCGAGCGCCATGGTGCCGTTGCAGCTGCAGATCTTGAGCGCGCGGTCGGGGTCGCTCATGCGGATTTCTTTTGCTCGTCGGCCGCGGCCGACGGCTCCGGGAGCGGCGCGGCGGGCGGCTCGGCGGCGCGCGCGTCGGCGACCGCGGCTGCGGGCGGCGCCTGCGGCTCATCGCGCTCCTGCGTGTCGGGCTCCGCGCGATCGGCGAGCGAGCGATGCCGCGCGAGCAGCTCCTTGAGCATCGACTCCGGCACCGGGTCGGGCTTGGAGTAGTCGTCGATGTAGACGTCGAGCCCGTCCATGACGTTGAAGTGCGGGTCGTGGAAGAGCTTCTTCAGCGCGGACCGGCGCAGGCTCTCGTCGACCGACGGGTGCAGGAAATCCCGGTAGTCGGACGCGAGCCCTTTCAGTGTGTCCACCGGCGGCAGCTCGGGCGCCGCGCGCACGGGCTCCGGCGGCCGCGCCGGCGACGAGGCGCGGGGCGGCTCCGCCGTGCGCTCCGTGGCCTTCTCGTCCGTCCTGCGCTCGTGCTTGCGGCGCGACCAGCGCGCGAGGAAATTTTCGTCTGCGGACATGCTACTCGTCGCGCCGCGCGCCCTTGAACGACGGCGGGCGGATGCGCTTCTTCTTCGGCTCCGGACGATAGTGGCGCGCGACGTACTCGGCGAGCCAGCCGAGCCATTCGACCGGCAGGGCCACGCCGTCGACGGTCGCGCCGCCGTCCATCTGGCGCGCGGCCTCGTTGTAGCTCACCGTCACGAGCTTCGGCACGCCCGTTCCGTCCTCCTCCAGCCAGTTCACGAACACGTACGGCTGCGGCGAGCTCAGATTCAGATAATAGCCCTCGGCCTCGTCGTGGAAGAGCTCGAGCTTGAACCCGGGATGCAGCCACTGCTCGCGCTCCTCGTCGCGCTTGAGCAGCCGCGGCGATGCGTCCTGCGAATCGGCGTCGGGCACCACGCCGATCGGCTGCCAGACTTCGGAGCGCCAGCGATTCGCGAGGCGCCGCCGCTCCATCACCACCGCGACGGCCAGCGCAGGCAGCGGGGCGGGAAGCGAAGCGTTTCCGGGTATACTGGAATCTTCGCGATATGCACCGATGTTCATATTCGCGAATGATACGCGGCGGCGACGCCGAGCGCATCACCTCGAGCATCTCGAATCATTTTCGAACGGGCCGCATGACCGAACGGATCATCCGGATCAGCGACGCACGCCGGTCCAAGCCCCTGCCTTCCGCGGGGTCTTTGGACGCCGGCCGCCTCGACACGCTCGGCCGGCCGCTGCGCGACCTGCGCATCTCGGTCACCGACCGCTGCAACTTCCGCTGCGTCTACTGCATGCCGAAGGACGTCTTCGGCCCCGATTACGCGTTCCTGCCGCGCGACGAGCTGCTGTCGTTCGAGGAGATCGAGCGCCTCGCGCGCGTGTTCCGCGGCCACGGCATCGAGAAGATCCGCCTGACCGGCGGCGAGCCGCTGCTGCGGCGGAACCTCGAGCGCCTGATCGCGAAGCTCGCCGCGATCGCCGGCGTCGAGCTGACGCTCACCACGAACGGCTCGCTGCTCGCGCGCAAGGCGCGTGCGCTCAAGGCCGCGGGCCTGCACCGCGTCACAGTCAGCCTCGACTCGCTCGACGACGGCGTCTTCCGCGCGATGAACGACGCGGATTTCCCGCTCGCCGACGTGCTGGCCGGCATCGACGCGGCCGCCGACGCGGGCCTCGCGCCGGTCAAGATCAACATGGTGGTGAAGCGCGGCGTGAACGAGGACTCGATCCTGCCGATGGCGCGCCGCTTCCGCGGCAGCGGGCACATCGTGCGCTTCATCGAGTTCATGGACGTCGGCGCGACCAACGGCTGGCGCATGGACGACGTCGTGCCGTCCGCGGAGATCATCCGGCGGATCGGCGCAGAGATGCCGCTCGAGCCCGTCGACGCGAACTACGCGGGCGAGGTCGCCGAGCGCTGGCGCTACGCCGACGGCGCGGGCGAGATCGGCGTGATCTCGTCGGTCACGCAGGCGTTCTGCCGCACCTGCACGCGCGCGCGGCTGTCGACCGAGGGCATGCTCTACACCTGCCTGTTCGCGACCGCGGGCTACGACCTGCGCTCGATGCTGCGCTCGGGCGCCTCCGACGAGGCGATCGCCTCCGCGATCTCGGGCATCTGGC
>DATDMW010000038.1:0-14727 GCA_036518595.1 Burkholderiales bacterium | reverse complement strand
GGGAGCCGCGCGAGCACGAGGTGCTGCGCGGCTTGCGGCTGCTCGAGCGCCTCGGCGTCCCGGGCGCGGGCATCGAGCTCGAGTTCCCGATCGACGAGGTCGACCGCGAGGAGCTGGCGCGGCTCGCCTCCGCGTTCCGGTTCCGGCCGGGCCAGGTCGTGTGCGTGCACCCCGGCGCGCAGCTCGCGTCGCGGCGCTGGCCGCCCGAGCGCTTCGCGCGCGTCGCCGACGCGCTCGCCGCCGAGGGCCACACCGTGGTGCTGACCGGCACGGCCGGCGAGGCCGCGGTCACCTGCGCGGTCGCGGGCGCGATGCGCTCGCGCGCGATCGACCTCACCGGCCTCACCTCGCTCGGCGCGCTCGCCGCGCTGATCGCCCGCGCGCGGCTCCTGGTGTGCAACGACACCGGCGTTTCGCACGTCGCCAGCGCGACGCGCACGCCGAGCGTCGTGGTGTCGTGCGGCGCCGATACCGCGCGCTGGTCGCCGCTCGATCCCGAGCGCCACCGCGTGCTCGCCTACGAGCTCGTGTGCCGCCCCTGCAGCTACGCGTCCTGCCCGTACGGGCACGAGTGCGCGCAAGGCGTCGCGCCCGAGAGCGTGATCGCCGAGACGCGCGCGCTGCTCGCGAAATTTCCCGCCGGCGCGCGCCGCGCGGGCGCGCGGGCCGCGGAGGTCCATCCGTGAGAGACCTGCTGCGCCGGCGTGTGCTCGTGACCGGGGGCGCCGGCTTCCTCGGCTCGCACCTGTGCGAGCGGCTGCTCGACGACGGCTGCGACGTGCTCTGCGTCGACAACTTCTACACCGGCACCAAGGACAACGTCGCGCACCTCGCGCAGGACCCGCACTTCGAGCTGCTGCGACACGACGTGACGTTCCCGCTCCACGTCGAGGTGGACGAGATCTACAACTTCGCCTGTCCCGCCTCGCCGATCCACTACCAGCTCGACCCGGTGCAGACGACCAAGACCAGCGTCCACGGCGCGATCAACATGCTGGGCCTGGCGAAGCGCGCGAAGGCCAAGATCCTTCAGGCGTCGACGAGCGAGGTCTACGGCGACCCGGAGATGCACCCGCAGGACGAGGCCTACTGGGGGCACGTCAACCCGGTGGGCCTGCGCTCCTGCTACGACGAGGGCAAGCGCTGCGCCGAGACGCTGTTCATGGACTACCGGCGCCAGCACGGCCTCGCGACCAAGATCGCGCGCATCTTCAACACCTACGGCCCGCGCATGCACCCGAACGACGGCCGCGTGGTGTCGAACTTCGTCGTGCAGGCGCTGCAGGACGAGCCGATCAGGGTCTACGGCGACGGCGCGCAGACGCGCGCGTTCTGCTACGTGAGCGACCTGGTGGACGCGGTCGTGCGCCTGATGGCGAGCGCGGACGACTTCATCGGACCCGTCAACCTGGGAAACCCGCACGAGTTCACCATCGCCGAGCTCGCCGACACGGTGATCGAGCTCACCGGCTCGCGGTCGCGCATCGTGCATGCGAAGCTGCCCGCCGACGACCCCGCGCGGCGCTGCCCCGATATCGGGCTCGCGCGCGCGGCGCTCGGCTGGGAGCCGCGCGTTCCGCTGCGCGAAGGCCTCGCGCGCACCATCACCTACTTCGAGCAGCGCCTCAGGACGCGGCGCGCCGGCTTCGACAATCGGCGCCGGCGCGAGAGCCTCGAGGAGGCACCGCGCTGATGCAATAGCCGAGTCTTTATGGAAGAACCCGCCAACCGCGCCACCGGTCTCGCCTCGCTGTGGTCGTGCGCGTGGCGCTTCCGCTGGCGCGTGCTCGCGGCGATCGTCCTGCTCGTCGTCGCCAAGCTCTCGATCGTCTCGGTGCCGCTCGTTCTCAAGCGCATCGTCGACGCGCTCTCGCGTCCCGAGAACGTCGCCGTGCTGCCCGTCTTCCTGCTGCTCGGCTACGCGCTGCTGCGCTTCGCGGGGACGCTCTTCGGCGAGCTGCGCGACCTCGTGTTCGCGCGCGTCGGCGCGCAGACCTCGTCCGACTTCACCGCGCGCGCCTTCGCGCACCTGCTCGCGCTCACGCCGCGCTTCCACGGCGGCCGCGAGACCGGGCGCCTGATCAGGGAGGTCGAGCGCGGCACGCTCGCGATCGGATTCCTGCTCGGCGTGGGCCTGTTCACGATCGTGCCGACGCTGGTCGAGATCGCCGCCGTGATGACGATCATGGTCCTGAACTACAGCAGCTGGTTCGCGGCGATCATCTCGGCGACCTTCGCCGTCTACACGGCGTTCACGCTGGTGTTCACCGAGCGGCGCCAGGTGCACCAGCGGCGCATGAACGAGCTCGACTCGCGCTCGAACGCGCGCCTGGTCGACAGCCTGCTCAACTACGACACGGTCAAGTACTACGCGAACGAGTCGCTCGAGCAGTCGCGCTTCCGCTCGATCATGCGCGAGTGGGTCGAGGTCGGCGTGCGCAACCAGAAGGCGCTGTCGATGCTGCACGTCGGCCAGAGCGCGATCATCGCGGTCGGCGTCGCGGCGATCATGCTGCTCGCGGGGCACGACGTGGTGCGCGGGACGATGACCGTCGGCGACCTGGTGCTGGTGAACGCCTACGTGATCCAGGTGTGCCTGCCGCTGAACGCGCTCGGCTTCGTCTTTCGGCAGGCGCGCGACGCCGTCGTCAATGCCGAGAAGCTTTTCGCGCTGCTCAAGCAGCGGCCCGACATGGAGGAGGCGCCGGGGGCGCCCGCGCTCGCGGTGCGCGAGGCCGAGGTGCGCTTCGAGCACGTGAGCTTCGGCTACGAGCCGGCGCGCCAGGTGCTTCGCGACGTGCACTTCCGCGTGCCGCCGGGCGCGACCGTGGCGGTCGTCGGCGGCTCGGGCTCGGGCAAGTCGACGCTCGCGCGACTGCTGCTGCGCTTCTACGACGTCGCCTCGGGCGGGGTGTACATCGACGGCCAGGACGTGCGCTCGGTGTCGCTGAAGAGCCTGCGCGACGCGATCGGCATCGTGCCGCAGGACACCATCCTCTTCAACGATACCATCGGGTACAACATCGCCTACGGGCGCTCCGGCGCGAGCTTCGCCGAGGTGGTCGAGGCGGCGAAGGCCGCGCAGCTGCACGACTTCATCCTGGCGCTGCCCGAGCAGTACGAGACGGTCGTCGGCGAGCGGGGCGTCAAGCTCTCCGGGGGCGAGAAGCAGCGCATCGCGATCGCGCGCGCGGTCCTGAAGAACCCGCCGATCCTGATCTTCGACGAGGCGACCTCGGCGCTCGACCCGGTGGCCGAGCGCGCGATCCAGGCCGAGCTCGAGCGCGTCGCGCAGAACCGCACCACGCTCATCATCGCGCACCGCATGTCGACCATCGTCCACGCCGACGACATCCTCGTGCTCGAGCACGGGCGCGTGGTCGAGCGCGGCACGCACCACGAGCTGCTCGAGCGCCGCGGGATCTACGCTCGCATGTGGGCGATCCAGCAGCAGGAGCGCGAGCTCGCGCACGCCGAGCGGCGTCTCGCGCTGCAGGCGGTGAACCTCGCGGCGGTCGCGGCCTCCGCGGTCGACGTGCTGCGCCCCGAGATCGACGCGAAGGGCATCCGCCTCTACGCGATGATCGGCTCGCAGAGCGAGCGCGTCACCGGCGACCCCGCGCTGCTGCAGCAGATGGTGTGGGACCTGTGCGCGAACGCGATCGCGGTCACGCCCGCGGGCGGCCGGGTCGAGATCGAGGTGCGCCGCAACGGGCCGACCGTGCGGCTCAAGGTGGTCGACACCGGCCCGCAGCCGAAGCGCGCCGAGGGAGCGCTGCGGCTGGACGTCGCGCGCCTGCACGAGGCGGTCGAGCGACACGGCGGTCGCTTCGCGGTGGAGCGGCTGCCCGCGGGCGGCGGCACGGGCTACGTCGTCGACCTGCCCGTGAGCGCCGTCGCCGGCACGGCCGAGCTGCCGCCGCCGCCCGACGGAACACCCCGCGCGCGTGGCGGCGCGACGATCCCCAAGCTGGACGGCGCCTCCATCGCGATCGTCGACGACGACGACGACGCGCGCGAGCTGCTCGCGACCGTGCTCGAGGCGAAAGGCGCCGACGTGCGCGCCTTCGCGCGCGGCGGCGAGGCGCGCGGCTGGTTCACGCGCACGCCGCACGAGGCCTGGCCCCATCTCCTCGTGTGCGACATCGGCCTGCCCGACGAGGACGGCTACGCCGTGGTCCACGGCCTGCGCGCGCTCGAGGCCGAGCGCGGCGTGCCGCTGCCCGAGCGCATGCCGGCGATCGCGCTCACCGGCTACGCGCGGCCCGAGGACCGCACGCAGGCGCTGCTCGCCGGGTTCCAGATGCACCTCGCGAAGCCGGTCGAGCCGCGCGAGCTGATCGCGAGCGCGGGCGCGCTGATCGGCGCGAAGCCGCGGCGCGCGATCGCCGGTCGGCCTACGTAGCGCGAGGCGTTCCTTTGCAGATCGCGATTAATCTCTACGCAGCATGAAGCGCGGGCTCGACACGCCGGGGCTGTTCGTCGACCGCGACGCGGCGCACGAGGCGCTGCGCCTCGCCGCGCCGCTGCTCGAGCGCGCCGCGGGCGACGCGGGCGTCGGCCAGAGCGGCGTCGTCTACGTCGTGGTGATGGACCCGTCGCGGCCCGCATGTTCGTGCGGGCGCTCCTGCGAGTTCGAGCAGGCGATCCTCGCCGAGCAGGGATTCGGCAAGCCGCGCGCCGAATGGGACGCCGACTACGCAGGCTACGCGCGCGCCAAGGCGAGGCTCGCCTGGCGCACCGGTCGCGACTCGCACGCGGTGCGCGCGCTCTCGCCGCACCTGCTTCGGCGCGACGACACGCCGCTGTGGGGCAGCGTCTGCGTGGACGGCATCGCCGTGGGCGTGAGCGGCGCCGAGCCCGAGTTCGACGAGGCGCTCTCGGGCGCCGTGGCGATGTGCCTGCGAGCCGTGGTCAAGCGGCGCGCACGCTCGTGATGCGGTTCGTCAAGCGCCTCGCCCGCGACGCGCGGGCCCAGCCGCTTCCGCCGCGCCCGCGAAGAGCGCCTCCGCGAACGTCTCGACGAGCAGGCGCCGCAACGAGCGCCAGGCGGCCGCGTCGCCGAGAGGATATTTCCGGTTGACGCCGGGCTCGTTCCCGGTAAAAGCTGCAGGCCCGGTGTAAGACTTCCCGGGCCCGCGCTCAGGGAAACGTCCCGCGCTTGCCTTTTTTCATCGCGTCGGTGCGATGGTCGGGGCCGACGCCGAGGCGCTCCTGGTTGCGCTTCAGCGTGTCGCTCGAGCGGCGGCCGTCGGCGCCGCCGCGCCCGAGCCCTGCCGCGCCCGGCTGCGCGCGACGCGCCGGCTTGCGCTCGGTGCTGCCTGCTTGACTGTCGTCGGACGGAGACTTCTCGTTGTCCATGTCGGATGCTCCCGGAATCGGAAACGTCGCTCACCGATGCAGAAAACATGCCACGCGCTACGACGCGGCGGACGCGACGAAGCCTTCGGCGGCGATCCATTGCAGCTTGGTCGCGGGCGCGTGATGCTCGAGCGCGCGCGCGATCCAGTCGCGCCAGCGCGCCATCACGTCCGCGTGCTCGGCGTCGACCGGGTGCAGCGACAGCCGCAGCAGCGGGCCGCGGCTCGCGAGCGCGAAGCTCGCCGCGTTCAGCGACTGCGACATCGAGCGGCGCCACGCGCTGCGCACGGTGCATACGAGGCTCGGCGAGAAGGTGTA
Organism: Burkholderiales bacterium; assembly: GCA_036518595.1. Classification (GTDB taxonomy): domain Bacteria; phylum Pseudomonadota; class Gammaproteobacteria; order Burkholderiales; family SG8-39; genus VBDM01. The sequence continues at coordinate 9,048 of DATDMW010000038.1, read as the reverse complement.
GCGCCAGTCGGGAAGGCGGTAGACGCCGCTGCGCGTCGTCGTGTACGCGAAGCCCGCGAGTCCGCTCGTCATCCGGGATAGCGCGACGCGGCAGCCGCGCCCCGGCAGCCACGCGGGCGCGACGAAGCCGCGCACGGTCCAGCCGAGCGACTCCATCAGCGCGGCGCCGCGCTGCAGGCGCACGAGCGCTTCGTCGGCGCCGAGCGCGGCGAACTCGCCTTCGCTCTGCGTGAGCACGCGGCGCTCGATCCAGCCGAGCGGTCCGCGCGGCGGCGCCGCCTCGTCCTCGTGGTAGTAGCCGTGCAGCGCGATCTCGTCGCCGCGCGCGCGGCGCTCCTCGATCGCGCGCAAGAACCAGGGATAGAGGTCGATGCGGCCGCCGTGGTGGTAGTCGGGCACGACCAGCAGCGTCACCGGCCCGGCGCCCAGCGCGTCGAGCATCGCGAGCAGGCGCGCGCAGCGCGGCCAGGTCGCGGGCGCGACATCGTGCACCGAGATGCAGACCGTGGCTCGCTCAGCGGAGCGCATAGGCCTCGCCCACGCCGTCGGCGCTCGAGATCAGCAGTCGCTGGTGGTAGATCCCGAGCAGCGACTGCATCACGCAATCCCAGCTGTAACGGCGCTCGACCGCCTCGCGTGCGCGCGCGCCGAGGACGGCGACGTCCGCCGAGTACGCCGCCTCGATGCCTTCGGCGAGCGCCGTTGCACTGCCCGGCCGCACCAGCACGCCGTGCCGCTCGCCGACCAGCTCGGCGACGCCGCCCGCAGCGACGCCGACGACCGGAAGCCCGCAGGCCATCGCCTCGAGCACCACCAGCCCGAAGGTCTCCTGCTCCCCGGCGTGCACCAGCGCGTCGCAGCTCGCGACCAGCCGGGCGAGCTCGGCCTCGCGCGTCTGGAAATCGAGCACGGTGACGTTGCGCTGCGACCCGAGCTCCATGCCGCCGCCGACGAGCAGCAGGTGATAGCGGGGCCCGAGCCTGCGGAACGCCGCGAGCAGCAGCGGCAGGTTCTTCTCGTGCGCGAAGCGGCCGGCGAACACGAGCAGCCGCGTGCGCTCGGGCAGGCCGAGCGCGCGCCGCAAGCCCGGGTCGCGGCGCGCGGGATGGAACACCGAGGCGTCGACGCCGAGCGGCTGGTGCACGACGCGCTCGAGCCCCAGCTCGCGCAGCCTCGCGGCGACGTAGCGCGAGGGCGCGAGCACCAGGTCGAACTCGCGGTAGAGCTGCTTCACGTAGCGCGCGGCCGCCGATTGCCCGGCGGGTCCGAGCCGCGTGCCGACCAGGCGCACGAGGTCCGAGTGGTAGAAGCCGATCGCCGGGACGCCGAGCTGCTGACCCGCGCGCAGCGCCGCCCACGCCGGGGTGAACGGATCGCCGGCCTCGATCAGGTCGGGCGCGAGCCGCACCAGCGCGCGCCGCCAGGCGCGCAGCCGCAGCGGAAACGGAAATCCGTAGGGGCGCGGGCGCGGATGCGTGCGCAGCGTCGTGATCCCGGGCTGCGCCTCGCCGTCGGCCGCGCCCGGCGCGACGATGGTGTGGCGCACGGCGCCCTGGCGGCGCAGCCACGCCCGCTTCGCCGACAGATAGCGCTGCACGCCGCCCGCGCGCGCGGCGAAGAACATCGTCGTGTCGACCAGGTGCATGCGGTCCTCGGAGCTCCCCCCGGGGCTTCGACCGCGCCCGGGCTCCGGAGTGCCGGCGCCCGGGCTCACGAGCCGAGCTCCGCGTGCTGGCGCGCGAGCAGCGCCCGCTCCGCCGCCCGGCGGCGCACGGGCTCGCGGGCCTTTTCCCGGGACTCGAGGCGCCCGAGCCAGCGCCGCATCGCGAGGATCGCCGCGCCGAGCAGCACCGTGGCGGCGCCGACCAGCCACCAGTTGATGTTGCCCGGCTCGCGCAGCGCCGCCTCGATCTGCGAGCCGAAGACCGTCGTCGCGAGCGTGCCCGGGACGTGCCCGATCGCCGTGCCGACGGCGAACTGCCAGAAGCGGATGCGCACGGCGCCGCCCACCACGTTCTCGACCACGAACGGCGCGACCGGCACCAGGCGCACCGCGACCACGGCGAGCAGGCCCCGCCGCTGGAGCAAACTGCACAGGCGGTTCAGGCGCTCGCCCGCGATGCGGCGCACGGTGTCGCGGCCGAACTTGCGGCCGGCCGCATACACGACGCAAGCCGCGATGACGTTGCCCGCGATCGAGAACGCGAACGCGGTCCACGGTCCGTACGCGATCACCGTGGCGAGCGTGATCAGCGGCCGCGGGAACATCACCAGGCTCGCCGGCGTGTAGGCGGCCAGCAGCGCGAGCGGCGCCCACCAGTGACCGGAGAAGCGGTCGAACCAATCGAGCACCGCTTCGGGCGTCGCGACCTCGGCGAGCGGCGTGTAGCGCCATGCGAGCCCGAGCGCGAGCAGGACGAAGGCGACGATCGCCGCGTTGCGGCCCACGTGCCGGCGCTCGCGCACGACCTCGTCCTGCGCGAACTCGTCGGCCAGCTGGTCGAGCGACACCGGCCGCTCCGGGTCGGCCACCGCGATCGCCTCGACCACGGCCTCGGGCCAGTCCTTGAGGTCGTCGAGGGGGCGCAGCCGGCGCGGACCCGTCGAGAGCTTCGCGACCGCCGCGGCCATGCCGCCCGAGCGTTCGATCTCGCGCGCGACGTCCGCGGCTTCGGCGCCGGTGTGCTCGGCGAGCAGCCGGTCGCGGAAAGCGCTGACCGCGCGGCGCAGCTCGGGCCGCGCTCCGGCCTCGACCACGACGTCGCACTCGGTGTCCAGACCCATCGAGCGGTTCGAGAGGTTCGCCGAGCCGACGCGCAGCCACTCGTCGTCGACGACCATCAGCTTCGAGTGCACGTCGATGCACGTGCCTTCGGCGAGCCCGTCGATGTCGGGGTAGTAAACGTGGAAGTGCTGGTAGCGGTCGACTTGCTTCAGCGCCTGGATGAGGCGGGTGCGCAGCACCTGCATCGTCATCTCTTCGAGCCAGCCGTGGCTGAGGAGGCGGGTCACGATCACGATCTCCGGGCCGTCGGGCTCGGCGAGCCGGGCGGCGAGCGCTTCTCCGATCGTGTGCGAGGTGAAGTACTGGTTCTCGACGTAGATCGAGCGCCGCGCGCGCGCGATCATGTCGAGGTAGAGGCGCTCGACGTCGCGCACGCCCTTCTCGCCGCTCGTCTCCGGCGCGGTGCACGCGACGCCGACGTCGACGTCGGTCATGTCCGGGCGCAGCGAATCGGGCCACGGGTCGCCCGCGCGCGCGACGCGCGGAATGTCCGAATGGGTCGCGAGACGCCAGCGCTTGCGCGCGATCTCGGCCAGCGACGCCGCGGCCTCGCCGTCGACCGCGATCATGACGTCGTGGAACGGCGGATAGGCCTTGCCGCTCGCGATGCGGCGCGGATCGCCGGGCGCGTGGCCCGAAGTGTCCCAGCGCCGCGCGGTGAGATCGAGGCCTCCGACGAAGGCGAGCCGGTCGTCGATGACGACGATCTTCTGGTGGTGCGAGCCCGCGAGCGGATGCGTGCCGTCGTAGCGCAGGTGCACGCGCCGGTGCGGCGTCCACGACAGACCGTAGAGCGGAGGAAGCTCGCGGTCGACCCCGAACACCATGGGATAGTCCCAATCGAGCACGCGCACGTGCAGCCGGCGGCGGCGGCGCGCGAGGCCGTTCAGGAAATCGCCCAGCAGCAGGCGCTCGCCGTCCGGCCCGATGCGCAGCGGCGTGCGGCTGTTGAAATCCCACGCGAGCACGACGATCGAGCGCTCGGCGCGCTCGGCGGCGCGCATGAACGCCTCGAAATAGCTCTCGGCGTCGACGAGCAGCGCGACACGATTGCTGCGCTTGACCGCGCAGCAGTTCTCGCCGATCTCGAACAGGGTATCGGTGGCTTGGGCTTCGGGCATGGATGCGGGCTTGGCTGCACGTTGGACTGCATCCGCGCATCGCGGTTGCCCGCCCGTCGCGGTCGCGCGACATGATCCGATCGGCGCAAAGCGCGTTCGATCGCGTAAGAATTACGCGAGGGCTCGCGCGTTTTTACAACGCACGCACGCCTGGCGCTGCGGCGCGCGGGCGACGTCCTATCGGTATGGTCCTTGCTGCGGTATTGCCGTTTCACGATGCACGTTTCACGGAAGGACATTTCATGACCCGCACTCGTATCGCCAGCACTCTCGCCATCACGGGCCTCGCCGCCGCCACCTGGTGCGGCGCGGGCTACGCGCAGCAAACGCAGTCGCCGTCCACGGACGCCCAGAACCAGGCGCAGTCGGAACAGCGCCCGACGCCGCAGAACCTCGCGCGCGACAACCGGGGCGGCAGGGACGATGCCTCTGACAAGCTCGCGCGGCGCGACCGCAAGTTCATGGAGAAGGTCGCGCAGGACAACGCGGCCGAGATCGAGGCCGGCAAGCTCGCCTCGAGCAAGGGCTCGAACGACCAGGTCAAGCAGTTCGGCGAGCGCATGGTTCAGGATCACGGCCAGGCGGCCGACGAGCTGAAGCAGCTCGCGCAATCCAAGGGCGTCGACCTCGCCGACACCGCCGACCGCAAGCACGAGCGCGAGGCGAAGAGCCTCGACAAGAAGTCGGGCGCCGACTTCGACAGGGCCTACATGCAGCAGATGGTGAAGGACCACCGCGCCGACCTGAAGGAGCTGCAGAAGGAAGCGAAGAACGCGAAGGATCCCGACGTGAAAGCCTTCGCCGAGAGGACGGCGCAGGTGGTGCAGGAGCACCTGAACCAGGCGCAGCAGATCGCGGCCGACGTCGGCGCCAAGGGCGGGTCGAAGAAGGGCTAGCTTCCCCGCGCAGGCGTGCCAATCGAGGGCGCGGCCGAAGGGCCGCGCCCTTCTATTCGCCGGCGTCGGCCAGGCGCCTGAGCGCTTCGACGTGCGGCGGGACCACGCGCCGGTTGCGCAGCACCCACGGCAGCCCGCGCAGCGCGTCGATGCAACCGGCGATCGCCGCGCGGTCGGGGATTCCCGAGAGCAGCACGCGCGCCGTGCGCGCGAGCGCGGCGGGCAGCGGACGCCGCAGCCACGCGACCCACAGGGCGTTGCGCGCGAGCAGCCGGCGGCGCCGGCGCGAGTCGCGGTACGACGAGGGATGATGGCGCACGAGGAGCCGCTCGCTATAGACGATGCGCCAGCCGCGCGCGAGCAGGTCGTAGGCGAGCAGCGCTTCCTCGCCGCCGATGAAGAAGCGCGGCTCGTAGCCCCCGGCCTCGAGGAAGGCGTCGCGGCGGAACACGCACGCCCCGGCGAGGAAGCCCACGACCGAGCGCCCCGGCAGGCCCGCCGAGGGCAGCGGGCTCGCCGCCATGGCCGCGCACGCCGGGTCCTCGCGGCCCTCGGCACCGACGAGCACCCGCGCCGACAGCACCGCGACGCGCGGATGCGCGTCGAGAAGCCGCTCGGCGAGCGCGAGCGATCCGCTCTGCCAGCAGGTGTCGTCGTCGCAGAACGCGACGTAGGGCGTGCGCGCCGCGCGCGCGCCGACGTTGCGCGCCGCGGCGCCGTAGTTGTCGGAGAGCCGGACGAGGCGCGCCTGGGGGAAGCGCGCGGCCACCAGGTCGGCCGTGCCGTCGCGCGAGCCGTTGTCGACGACGATCACCGCGGGGCGCTCGGGCAGCGCCAGCGTGCGGGCGAGCGTGCCCGCCAGCTCGGGCGCGCGGTTGTGCGTCAGGATGACGACCGAGACGCACGCGCCGGCGGTGCGCCCTACAGCGTCAGTCGCCACAGGCGTTCGGCCGCGAGCGCGTCGGCGTGCCCGGGGCGGCCGGGGGTGGCGAGGCCGCGCAGCTGGCTCGCGTAGCAGGCGAGCGCGCGCCGCTTGCGGCCGCTCGCGCCACGGGTCCGTTCGGGCGTCGGCTCGGGCGTCGCCGTGACGCGCCGCTCCGCGAGCCGGCGGAGCCGCCGCTGCACCAGGCCGGGTATCGCGCGGTAGAGCGCGTCCTCGTACGCGTACCAGGTCCGGGTGCGGTGCTCCTCCAGGAGCGCGAGCCCCGCGTCGTGCGTGCGCTCGTGATCGCGGTGGAACAGGCCGAGCGGCACGAGCACCGCGTGCGGATCGTGGCGCTCGAGCGCGCGCCGCAGGTCCGCACTCACGTCCGCGACGAGCGCGCCTTCGGGCGCGGGAACGCCGTACTGGTCGTCGCACCAGTCGAGCCATTCGGGCTCGGCGCCGAGCAGCGCGAGCGCGGCGCGGTCCTCGGCGCGGCGCGCCGCGATCGCCTCGGCCGCGTCCGCGAAGCCGCACGCGGCGTCCCACTCGGTCGGCGGCGCGCTCGTGCGCGGCGCGCCGGCGAACACCGTGAGGACGCGCACGCCCGCGTGCGCCGCGATCCAGGCGCCGCAGGCGAGGACCGCGTCGTCGAGGTGTGGCGAGACCACCAGCGCGCCGCTCATCGCACCGCCTCGACGAACAGGCTCTCGCGCTCGCGGTTGTCGAGGCGCGCGAGCTCGGGGAAGGGCGCGTGCGTCACGCCGAAGGCGCAGCGCCGCACCTCGCGGTAGCGCGCGGCGAGCAGCCATTCGCGCACGAAGTCCCAGTTGCAGGGCGTGCGCACCGAGCCGTACCAGACGATCTGCGTCACGAGCTTCGCGCCGCCGCTCTTCGCGTGCTCGTCGGGCACGTACCAGTACGCCCGGTCGCCGGCGAGATAGGCGCGCAGCGCGCGGTCGAGGTCGGGCACGGCGAGCCGCAGCACGCCGCCGGGCTTCAGCACGCGGCGCATCTCGCCGAGCGCGGACCGGACCTCGGGCCAGGGCAGATCCTGGAGGAGGTGGATCGCGGCGATGCAGTCGACGCTCGAGTCCGCGAGCGGCAGCCCCGCGCGCAGGTCGCCCTGCACCGCGCCCGCGACCGGCTCGACGTCGAGGTTGAGCCACCCCGGCGCGACGTTCGGACCGCAGCCCAGGTTGAGCTTCACCGCCGGCGTGCTCACGCCGCGTGCGCGACCGAGCCCTCCGCGACCGGAGCGCGGTCGCCGGTGACCTGCGCGAAGGCCGCGTTCCAGTCGCGCACGAAGCGCTCGATGCCGAAGCGTTCGATCGCGCGCCGGCGGGCGCCGGCGCCGAGCGCGCGCGCGAGATTGCGGTCGTCGAGCAGAACGCGCATGCGCTCGACGAGGCGCGCCGGGCTGGTGTCGACCCATCCCGACACGCCGTTCTCGATCGCGCGCGCCATCTCGGTGGTCGCGAGCCCGACGACCGGGACGCCCGCCATCATCGCCTCGATCACCGCGAGCCCCATGCTGGTCCAGCGGATGGGATTGAACAGGAACCGGTAGCGCGCCGCGAACGCCGGGATGTCGCGGTGCGGGACCTCGCCGATTCCGCCGAGCTCCTCCGCTCCGATGCCGATCAGGTCGAGCGGCACCTGCGCGCGCGCGGCCTTGAAGATGTCCGAGCCGAGCCTGCGCCCGCGCCGGGCGAGGTTGTTCACGATCACGATCCCGCGCGCATAGTCGCCGGTGTACAGGGCGCGCGGAGGCGCGATCACGCCGTGCTCGATGACGCGCGTCGGCGTGCGGCCGCTGTCCCACATCAGCGCGTTGAACGGCGTGACGTGCACGAGCAGCACGCCGGGATCGTCGACCGGATGGTGCGCGTCGGTCGGGCTCTCGCGCGGCGGATCGTGCTCGAGGTAGATGCGCGGCAGGCGCCGCTGCTCCGGCGTGAGCCACTGGTGCTGGTCCTCGAGCCAGTGCGCGTCGTCCTGGAACACGATGCAGTCGAGCTGCGCGTGGCGCGCCTCCTCGACCGGCAGGTCGTGCACGTTCGCGCCCCAGGGCATGTGTCCGCAGCGCCCGCCGTAGCCCGGGGGACGGTCAGGCTTCGACAGCACGTAGAACTCGTGCGGCGCCTGCGTCAGGTAGTAGAGATACGCGCCGTGCGTGTGCCAGGTCAGTATCTTCAGTCGCCGCATGGGCTAGAAGGTCCCGTGGTAGACGGCGCAGCTGCGGCAGATCTCGGGCGGGTCGTCGGAGTCGAGCCGGCGCCGGAACTCCGAGTACGCCTCGTTGCTCCACACCTCGGCGACGCCCTGCTTGGCCATGCTGCCGAAGTTGATGCGGTCGGGCGTCGCCACCATGCAGCACGGCATCGCCTCGCCCGACCAGCTCACGTACGCGCCGCGCCAGGGCCAGTCGCAGCGCGAGCGCCCCGGGACCGCGGAGGCGTGCCCGCGGGGTCGCACGTTCGGCAGCCGCAGCGCCACGCCGAGCTCTGCCGCGGCCGCGCGCGCCCCGTCGAACGCGCGGCGCACGCGCTCCGGGTCCTCGTGGAGGAGCGTCTCGTCCTCGACGAAGGCGCGCATCGGCCGGTACTGCTCGGGAAGGCTCGCCTCGCCGAAGTCGTGGCACAGGTGCTGCACCGACACGTGCGCGATGCCGAGCTCGTGCGCGAGGCGGACGAGCGCGGGCAGCTCGTCGAGATTGCGGCGCATCGCCACCGCGACCAGGCGGATCTCGGGGCGCGCGCCGCGCAGGCGCGCCTTCGCCTCGGCGAGGCGCCTCAGGTTGCGCAGCACGCGCTCGAAGCGCGCGCGCACTCGGATGAACTCGTAGGTCTCGGCGCTCGCCCCGTCGAGCGAGACGTGCACGCGCGCGAGGCCGCTCGCCACGCATTCCTCGGCGCGGCGCTCCGAGAGCACGGTCATGTTGGTGTTGGTCGAGACCTCGATGCCGCGCGAGCTCGCGTAGCGCACCATGTCGAAGAAGCGCGGGTGCATGAGCGGCTCGCCGAGGCCCTGCAGGTGCAGCTCGGTGAGCGCGGGGAAGCCGTCGACCAGCCGGCAGAACAGCTCGTAGCTCATGAACGCCGGCGGCCCGCCCGGCGAGCCGTCGCCGCGGAACTGGATCGGGCACATGCGGCAGCGCAGGTTGCATTGGCCGACGGGCTCGAGCTGGACGAATTTCGGCAGCGGTGCGTTCACGGGATCGCCTACGCGAAGACCACGCGGTAGCGCCAGGCGCCGACCGCGCGCCAGAAGACGGCGAGCGGCGGGATGACGGCGGAGGTGATCATCATCTCGAGCACGTGC
>DATDMW010000037.1:0-3004 GCA_036518595.1 Burkholderiales bacterium | reverse complement strand
GAGGTGTTCGAGCTGAAGGTGACGAGCGCGAACGGCCAGTTCGCGCTCTCCGACGGGCGCGTGACGCTGCGCATCCTGCCCTGGCGCCTCGCCGACTACTACGGCCAGGACCCGGCGCGCACCGGGCTCGACCACATCGGGTTCAAGGTCGAGAGCGTCGAGGCGGTGAAGCGCGACATGGCCGAGCTGGTCGGCGTCAACCCGCAGATGGTGACGCGGCCCCTGGGCTGCGGCAGCGAGGGCGAGGCGCGGCTCGCGGTGCTGAAGCAGTGCCCGGTGGGCGCGTTCCACCTCACCGACATCGAGGGCGTGTACATCGACGTCGCCGAGGGCGGCGCCTGATTATTCGTCGGTGATGTCGATCCAGACGCCGTCGGGATCGGCGATCTGGAATTTCCCGGTGGCGCTCGACTCGAGGAAGCGCCGGCGCACGTCGGACTCCTTGCTGCCGCCGAGCGGCACCGGCGCGAGATAGGGATTCATCCCCGCGACCTCGGCGAGGTGCGCCTTGAACGCCGCGAGGTCCTCGACCTTGAAGCCGAAGTGATCCGGTCCCGGGCGCTTGATCGACATGCCCTCGAACATCGGGATCGCCCATGGCAGGATCGCGAGCGTCACGCGCCCGTCGCTGAGGCAATAAGCCGGCGCCCCCCACCGGCCGCGCACCGGCTCGAGCTCGAACACGTCGCGGTAGAACTCCGCGCAGGCTTCCGCGTTCGGCGTGCGGATCGCGAACTTGTTGATGTAGCGGTCCTGCGCCCAGCCGCCGCCCGCGATCTCGGCGTAGACCTCCTTGCGCGTGTCGGCCTTCTTCTGCGCGAGGTCGAAGACGTTGCCGTCGGGATCGTGGCCGCTGTAGGCGGCGTAGGGACGCGTCGAGGGCCGCTTCACGAGCGCCGCGCTCCGGTGCTTGCGCTGCATGCGCTCGAGCACGGGCCCGACGTCGTCGACCAGCATGCCGAAATGATCGATGCCCCCGACGTAGCCGTCGCGCCGGGGAATGAGGTTCAGGCCGACGTAGCCGTCGCCGATCGTGATCGCCGAGGCCGGCCGGTTGCCGTAGGCCTTCAGCCCGAACACGGCCTCGTAGAACTTGCCGAGCGTGTTGTACTGGTGGCTGATGATGGCCACGTGGTTGATCTGGGCGAACATGGCCGGAGTAATCTACCATCAACCCGATGCTTTGCCTTCGCTTCCTCGCGGCGCTCGCGCTGGCCGCGCTTCCCGCCCTCGCCGCGGCGCAGGACTACCCGGCGAAGCCGGTCCACCTCATCGTCTCCTTTCCCGGGGGCTCGAGCGACGTCCTGGGCCGCGCCTTCGCGCAGTTCGCGAGGCTCGGCCAGCCGATCGTGGTCGAGAACATGTCCGGCGCGAACGGGGCGATCGGGATCGGGCGCCTGGCGAAGTCCCCTCCCGACGGCTATACCTTCGCGATCGGCGCCACCACCAACCTCGCCATCGGCCCCCATCTCAACTCGAAGCTCCCCTACGATCCGCTCCGGGATTTCGCGCCGGTCGCGCTGCTCGCGCGCGTGACCATCGTGCTGGTGGTGAGCTCGGCCGTGCCGGCGAAATCGGTCGACGAGCTCGTCGCCCTCGCGCGCTCGCGTCCCGGGAAGCTCAACTACGGCTCGATCGGCACCGGGTCCACCACCCACCTGCTCGGCGAGATGCTGCGGCGGAGCGCCGGCATCGACATCGTTCACGTCCCCTACAAGGGCATCCAGCAGGCCGTGACGGCCCTGCTCGCGGGAGACGTGCAGTTCATCTTCTTCCCGGTGTTCGGCGACGCGCGAGCGTATGTACGCTCGGGCGCGCTGCGGCCGCTCGCGGTGGTCCAGTCGACCCGCTCTCCCGTCGCGCCCGAGCTGCCGACGCTGCCCGAGCTCGGCTATCCGCTCGAGGCCGCCGCCTGGTTCGCGCTGCTCGCGCCGGCGGGAACGCCCGATGCGATCGTGCAGCGGCTCGCCGACGAGGTGCGGCGCGTCCTCGCGCTCGAGCCGATGCGGCGCTTCCTCGACGATCACGGGATGGAGGCGGGCGACCTGGGACCCGAAGCGGTGAAGGCCTACATCGCCGCCGAGCACGCGCGCTACGGGCGCATGGTGCGCGAGGCCGGCGTCAGGGTCGAGTGATCGTGCCGCACTTCCGCGCCGACGACGGAGTCCGGCTCCATTACGAGGAGACCGGCGCCGGCGCGCCGCTCGTGTTCGTGCACGAGTACGCGGGCGACTCCCGCAGCTGGGAGGCGCAGCTGCGGTTCTTCGGGCGCTACTACCGCTCGATCGCGTACAACGCCCGCGGCTATCCGCCCTCGGACGTCCCGGAAGACCCGGAAATGTACTCGCAGGCGCGCGCCCGCGACGACATCCGCTCGCTCCTCGATCACCTCGGCATCGACCGGGCGCACGTCTGCGGGCTGTCGATGGGCGGCTTCGCCACGCTGCATTTCGGCATGGCGTACGCGGAGCGCGCGCGCTCGCTCGTCGTCGCGGGCTGCGGCTACGGCGCCGAGCCCGCGAAGCGCGCGCAGTTCCGCGACGAGTCGCACGCCGCGGCCGCGCAGATCGAGAGCGAAGGCATGGCCGAGGTGGCGAAGCGCTACGCGCTCGGGCCGGCGCGGGTGCAGCTGCAGAACAAGCGCCCGCGCGCCTGGCGCGAGTTCGCCGAGCAGCTCGCGGGACACTCCGCGCGCGGCTCGGCGCTCACGCTGCGCGGCGTGCAGGGCCGCCGGCCGTCGCTGTGGGATCTGCAGGACGCCCTGCGCGCCCTGCGCGTGCCGACGCTGATCGTCGCCGGGGACGAGGACGAGCCCTGCCTCGAGCCCGCGCTGCTCATGAAGCGCGCGATCCCGACCGCCGGGCTGGTCGTGATGCCCTGCGCCGGGCACGCCGTGAACCTCGAGGAGCCCGAGGCGTTCAACCGCATCGTCTTCGATTTCCTCGCCGCCGTCGACGCGGGCGCCTGGCGCGCGCGCGATCCGCGCTCGATCAGCGCCGGCATC
>DATDMW010000036.1:0-3380 GCA_036518595.1 Burkholderiales bacterium | reverse complement strand
TCCTTCGCGCGCTCTTCCATCAGCTTGCGGTGCTCCTCGAGCACGGCCTGGCACTCGGCCACGGTGCCGGCGCCGAGCATCTTCTGCCGGTGCTCGTTGCGCTCCTCGGGCGTCATCATCGACCAGCCGCGGGTGTTGTCCGGGCCGAACCGCCAGCCGCCGCCGGGGCCTTTGCCGGGACCGCCTCCGGGACCGGGACCTTGAGCGAGGGCGACGCCGGCGGCGAGCGCGAGCGCCGAAGCGAGCAACAGGGTTCTCATGATGTCTCCTTCGATGATTGTCGGGTTGCCGGTTCATCGTAGGCGCCGTGCGGGCGCGCCCGTTGACGTCGATCAATTAGAATCGGGGCGAGGAGGTTACCGCTCATGATCAGGATGCTCGCCGCGCTCGCGGCCCTTTGCCTCGCCGTTCCCGGGGCCGTGGCCCAGGAATATCCCGCCCGGGAGATCCACGCGGTCTGCAACTACGCCGCCGGCTCGGGCGCGGACCTCATCGTGCGCTTCTACAGCGACCAGCTCTCGCACCTCGCCGGCAAGCCGGTGATCGTCGAGAACCGGCCGGGCGCGCAGGGGATGGTCGCCAACGACTACGTCGCGAAGTCGAAGCCCGACGGCTACACCCTGCTGATCACGCCGGTCAGCTCGACGGTCAACATCGCGCCGTCGATCTTCCGCAAGCTCACCTACGACCCGAAGAAGGACCTCGTCGCCGTGACCACGATCGCGACGGTGAGCTTCACCCTCGCCGTGAACGCGAAGAGCCCGGTGCGCAGCGTAGGCGAGCTGGTGGCGCGCCTGAAGTCGCTGCCGAAGCAGGGCTTCTACGGCGCGACCAGCAACGCGGGCAACATCACGGGGGAGCTGTTCAAGTCGATGGCGGGCCTGCAGACGACCTTCGTCCCGTACAAGGCGAACCCGAACGCGCTCGCCGACCTGCTCTCGGGGCAGCTCGACTTCATCGCGTTCGACTCGACCTGGACGCTGCAGCAGCAGAACAACGGCTTCGTGCGCATCCTCGCGGTGACCTCGGCGAAGCGCTCGGGGGCGCTGCCCGAGGTGCCCACCATGCAGGAAGCCGGGTTCGACGGCTACGACGTCACGCCCTGGTGGGGCGTCCTCGTCCCGGCCGGCACGCCGCGTCCCGTGATCGACAGGCTCGCCGGCTGGTTCAACGAGATCACCGGCTCCGACGAGGGCCGGGCATTCCTCGCGCGCTCGGCGTTCGACCCGTTCCCGGGGACGCCGGAATCGGCCGAGAAGCTGCTGCAGTCCGACTTCGAGCGCTGGGCCCGCTACGCGCGGATGGCGAAGATCCAGCCGCAGTAAGCGGCGCTAGCGGGCCGGGCGCCGCGCGACGAGATCGATCAGCGCCGACATGCCGCGGTGCCCGCCGCCTTCGTCGACCTCGGCGTCGTACGACGCGAGGTGCAGGATCTCCAGCCCGGCGAAGGACTCGCGCAGCAGCGCTTCGGTGTAGAGGTTCTCGACCTGCTTTGGGCCTCCCGTCGCGTAGCGCAGCTGCTCGGGACGGTAGCCTTCGAGGATCAGCAGGCCGCCCGGATTCAGCGCGCGCGCCATCCCGGCGAACATTCGCGCGCGCGCGGGTGGCGGCGTGAACTGCACGAAAATCGCCGCGATCACGTCGTAGCGCGCGGCGTCCCAGTCCCAGCCGCCGACCTCGCACAGGCGGTAGTCGACGGCGACGCCCGCCTTGCGCGCGAGCGCTCGCGCCTTCTGCAGGCCGACGGGCGAGAAGTCGAATGCCGCGACCCGCAGCCCCTGGCGCGCGAGCCAGACGCTGTTCCGGCCCTCGCCGTCGGCGACGCAGAGCGCGCTCATGCCGGGCGCGAGGCGGTCCTTCTGGGAAGCGAGGAAGGCGTTCGGCTCGGTGCCGAAGACGTAATCCTCGGCCGAGAAGCGTTTGTTCCAGCGCTCGAGCTCGGCGCCCGCGGGTGCATCGCTCACGTCCGTGTTCCTCCGTCGACCGGCGCGGCCTCGAAGCGGCCGCGGTACGCAGCATAGTAGAACACGGGGATCACGACCAGCGTGAGCATCGTCGAGACGAAGATGCCGAACACGAGCGAGATCGCGAGGCCGTTGAAAATGGGATCGTCGAGGATGAACGCCGCGCCCATCATCGCGGCGAGGCCGGTGAGCGCGATCGGCTTCGCGCGCGTCACGGCCGACTGCACGACGGCCTCGGCGAACGCGACGCCTTCCTCGGTCTTCAGGTTGATGAAGTCGACCAGCAGGATGGAGTTGCGCACGATGATGCCGGCGAGCGCGATCATGCCGATCATCGAGGTGGCGGTGAAGTTCGCGCCGAGCAGGGCGTGGCCGGGCATGATGCCGATCACCGTGAGCGGGATCGGCGCCATGATCACGATAGGCGTCAGATACGACCGGAACTGCGCGACGACCAGCAGGTAGATGAGCACTAGGCCGACGGCGTAGGCGAGGCCCATGTCGCGGAAGGTCTCGTAGGTCACCTGCCACTCGCCGTCCCACTTCACCGCGTACCCGCGGTACGGGTCGGATGGCTGGCGCACGAAATACTCGGCGAGCGTCCCGCCTTCGGGGAGCGGGACGCCGGCGATCTTCGCGCGCGCGGCGAACATGCCGTAGAGGGGGCTGTCGATCGCGCCGGCCTGGTCCGCGACGACGTAGACGACTGGCAGGAGGTCCTTGTGGTAGAGCGGCCGGTCGCGGTCGGTGCGAGCGGCGCGCACCACCTCGGACAGCGGCACCAGCGTCCCCGCGGGCGTGCGCACCGTGAGCTTGAGGAACTCGTCGAGCTCGCCCTGGCGCTCGGCCGGCAGCGCGAGCCGCACCGGGACCTCGTACTTCGACGCGCCGTCGTGAACCGGTGTCACGTCGGCCCCGGACAGGCCGACGCGCATGGTTTCGACGACGTCGCGCCGAGTCACGCCGAGCAGCGCCGCGCGTCCCTGGTCGATCCGCAGCAGCAGGCGCGGCGCGGCGTCGTCGACACTGTCGTCGATGCCGACGATGCCTGGCGTCGAGGCGAGCGCCTCGCGCACGCGCTTGGCTACGCGGATGCGGCCCGGCTCGTCGGGCCCGTAGACCTCGGCGACGACCGGCGAGAGCACCGGCGGTCCGGGCGGGACCTCGACGACCTTCACGCGCGCGCTCCAGCGGCGTCCGACCTCCTCGAGCGCGGGCCGCACGGCCTGCGCGATCTCGTGGCTCGAGCGCGAGCGCTGCTTCTTGTCGGCCAGGTTGACCTGCAGGTCGCCCTGCTCGGACGCCGTGCGCAGGTAGTACTGGCGCACGAGGCCGTTGAACCCGATCGGCGAGCTCATGCCGGCGTATGCCTGGTAGTCGGTCACCTCGGGGACCGCGGCGAGGCGCGCGCCGAGG
>DATDMW010000035.1:0-5382 GCA_036518595.1 Burkholderiales bacterium | reverse complement strand
TCCTGGATGAAGACGACCGCGACGATGATCCCGATCGCGATCAGCGGGAAGAACAGCTTCTCCATCGCGCCGCCGTTGTACCAGGCAGTCACGCCCGCGGGCGCCGAGACGAGGATCGACGCGAAGATCAGCAGCGAGATGCCGTTGCCGATGCCGCGCTTGGTGATCAGCTCGCCCATGTACATGAGCAGCGTCGTGCCGGCGGTGAGCGTGATGATGATCAGCACCAGGCGGCCCGAGTTGTTCGTCAGCGCGCCCTGCCGCTGGAAGAGGTATGCGTACCCGGTCGCCTGCGCGGCCGCCAGAGCCACGGTCAGGTAGCGCGTGTACTGGTTGATCTTGGCGTAGCCGGACTCGCCCTCCTTCTGCAGCTCCTCCAGCTTCGGGATCACGACGGTCAGGAGCTGCAGGATGATCGAGGCGGTGACGTAGGGCATGATCCCGAGCGCGAACAGGGAGAACTGCGAGAGCGCGCCTCCCGAGAAGACGTTCAGCAGGCCGAGGATCGTGCCGCCCTGGTTGTTGAAGTAGTTCTTGATCTGCTGCGAGTCCACGCCCGGGGCGGGAATCCAGGAGCCCAGACGGTAGAGCGCGAGGATGAGCGCCGTGAACAGGAGCCGCCGGCGCAGCTCGGGGACGCGCCAGGCGTTGCCGAGCCAGGAAAACACCTAGCTCTCCTCCTCCTCTGCCTCCGGTCCGGTCTCTTCTGCCTGCGGCTCTTCGGCCTGCGGCTCCTCTGCCTCCGGCCCGGTTTCCTCAGTCCCGGGCGCCGCCGGACGCTGGGTGCGGCGCTTCGGCCTGCGCTCCTTCGGCTCGCGGAGCAGCGTCAACGAGCCGCCGGCGGCCTCAACCTTCTCGCGCGCGCTCGCGGAGGCGGCGTGCACGGTGATGCTGAGCTTCTTCTTCAAGTCGCCCTGGCCGAGCAGCTTGACGTCGATCCGCGTGTTGCGGATCAGGCCCTTCTCGACGAGCGACTCGAGCGTGACCTCGGCGCCGGCGTCGAAGCGCTCCTCGAGCGCCGCGACGTTCACCGGCTGCGTGGAGGTCCGGTGCGGGCCCATCGGCATCGCGTCCCTCGAGTACGGGCCGCGCTGCTTGCCGAGCCGCATGTAGAGCGGGTTCTGGCCGCCCTCGAACCCGGCCCGCATCTTGTGCGAGCCCGAGCGCGACTTCTGGCCCTTGAGGCCGCGGCCGGAGTAGCGACCCTTGCCCGAGCCCAGGCCGCGGCCCACGCGCTTGCGGCTCTTGCGCGGCTGGGCGGGCTGGAGGTTCGAGAGGTTCAGGTCGTCAGGCATCGGAGTCCACCCTCACGAGGTGACGGACCTTCCTCAGCATACCGTCGAGCTGCGGGCTCTCAGCGTGCTCAGCGCTGCGGCCGATCTTGCCCAGGCCGAGCGCTCGCAGCGTGCCGCGATGCCGCTTGCTCTGGCCGATCGCGCTACGCGTCTGCGTGATCTTCAGCTTCGCCATCGCTCGTCTCGGGCTCGTCGGCCGCCGCTGCGGCCGGAGCCTCCTCTTGCTCCTCGGCCTTCTTCGCGGTAACGGGCAGCACCTGGCTGATCGTCAGCCCGCGCGTGGCGGCAACCTCTGCGGGGCGACGCAGGCTCTGCAACCCCTGCACGGTCGCCTTCAGCATGTTGATCGGGTTCGTCGTGCCGAGGCTCTTCGCGAGGATGTCGCGGATCCCGGCCAGCTCGAGCACGGCGCGGACGCCGCCGCCGGCGATCACGCCCGTCCCCTCGCTCGCCGGCCGCAGCAGCACCCGCGCCGCGCCAAATTGGCCGAGGATCTCGTGCGTGATCGTCGTCCCGTGCCGCGGCACGGTGAACAGGTTCTTCTTCGCGTCGTCGACCGCCTTCGAGATCGCCAGCGGCACCTCGCGCGCCTTGCCGTAGCCCAGGCCGACGCGATCGACCTCGTCGCCGATGACGACGAGCGCGGTGAACGAGAACCGCCGGCCGCCCTTGACCACCTTGGCGACGCGGTTGATCTCGACCACGCGCTCCTTGAGCTCTCTGGACTGCTCCACGTCAATTGCCATCTAGAACTTGAGTCCTCCTTCGCGTGCCGCATCGGCCAGCGCCTTCACGCGGCCGTGGTAGAGGTAGCCGCCGCGGTCGAAGATCACCGTCTCGACGCCGGCCCCTTTCGCGTTCTGCGCGAGCAGCTTGCCGACCTCGGCCGCCTGCTCGGTCTTCGAGCCCTTGAACGACTTCAGGTTGAGCCAGCTCGCAGCCGCGAGGGTCTTGCCCTCGAGGTCGTCGACGACCTGCGCCTCGATGCCGCGGTTCGAGCGGAACACGACGAGGCGCGGCCGCTCGGCGGTGCCGAAGACCTTGCCGCGCACGCGACGATGCCGCCGTTGCCTGGCTTCGCGAACGGTGAGCGTGCTCATGCGCGCTTCCCGACCTTCCGGCGGACGTACTCGCCCTCGTAGCGGATTCCCTTGCCCTTGTAGGGCTCGGGCGGGCGCACCTTGCGCACCTCGGCGGCGATCTGGCCGACGGCCTGCTTGTCGATCCCCTTGACGATCACCTCGGTCGGCGTCGGCACCTCGAAGGTGATGCCAGCGGGCGCCTTCAGCACCACCGAGTGCGAGTAGCCGACGTTGAGCTCGAGGTCGGTCCCGCGGAGCGCGGCGCGGTAGCTGACTCCCTGGATCTCGAGGCGCTTCTGGAAGCCGCTCGTCACGCCCTCGACCATGTTCGCGATCAGCGTGCGCGTGAGCCCGTGGAGCGCGCGGTCCTCTCCGCGTTCGGTCGGGCGCGAGACGACGATCGTGCTGTTCTGCTGCTCGACCTGCATGCGCGACGGGACCTGCTGGCTCAACTCGCCGAGCGGGCCGTTCACCATCACGCGGCCGGGCGAGACCGAGACGGACACGCCGGCGGGAAGCTCGATGGGCTGTCTACCGATTCGACTCATGGCTCACCAGACGAAGCAGACGACCTCGCCGCCGACGCCCTGCTCCTCGGCGGCGCGGCTCGTGATCAGGCCGTTGGACGTGGACATGATCGCGGTGCCCATTCCGCCGAGGACGCGCGGCATACGATCCTTGCCCGCATAGACGCGGCGCCCGGGCTTCGAGACGCGCTTCAGGTCGGTGATCACGCGCTCGCGGCGACGGCCGTACTTCAGCTCGATCACGAGCGTGTCGTACGGCGTGTCGTCCTCGGGGTGCTCGATGCGGTAGTCCTGGATGTAGCCCTCCTCCTTGAGGATGCGCGCGATCTCGCTCTTGAGGCGCGAGCTGGGCATCTCGGCGCGCTCGTGCAGCGCGCGGTTCGCGTTGCGGATCCTCGTGAGCATGTCTGCGATCGGATCGGTCTGCATGGCTACCAGCTCGACTTGGTCATTCCGGGGATGACGCCCTGGTGCGCGAGGTCGCGCAGGCAGATGCGGCAGAGCCCGAACTTCTTGTAGACCGCGCGGGGGCGGCCGCAGCGGTTGCAGCGCGAGTACGCGCGCGTCTTGAACCGCTGTGGCTTGCGCGACTTCTCGATCAACGCCTTGCGTGCCACTACTGGTTCTCTCCTTCTTCGGTCTCGCGCTGGAACGGCATGCCGAGGGCCCGCAGGAGGGCGAGGCCCTGCTCGTCGTTCGCAGCCGTGGTCGTGATCGCGACATCCAGCCCGCGGATGCCGGCGATCTGGTCGTAGTCGATCTCGGGGAAGATGATCTGTTCGCGGATCCCGAGCGAGAAGTTGCCGCGGCCGTCCATCGAGCGCGGGTTGAGGCCGCGGAAGTCGCGGATGCGCGGGAGCGCGATCGACACCAGCCGGTCGAGGAACTCCCACATCCGGGCGCCGCGCAGCGTGACCCGCGCGCCGACCGGCATGTCCTCGCGCACCTTGAAGCCGGCGATCGACTTGCGGGCACGGCGCACCTGCGCGCGCTGGCCGGCGATCGTCGTCAGCTCCTCGATCGCGCTGTCGAGCACCTTCGCGTCCGTCTTGGCCTCGCCGACGCCCATGTTGAGCGTGATCTTCCGGAGCCGCGGCACCTGCATGGTCGAGCTCAGGCCGAGCTCGTCCTTCAGGCGCGGCCGGATCTCCTGCTCGTAGGTCGTCTTCAGGCGGGGCTCGTAGCCGTTGGCGCTCACTTGTCGATCTCCTCGCCGCAGTCAGCGCGCTTGCAGACGCGCACCGGGACCTCGCGGCCCTTGACTTCCTTCATCCGCATCCCGACGCGGGTCGGGCGGTTGCAGGTCGGGCAGACCAGCATCACGTTCGCGACCGGCACCGGCGCGGACTTCTCGATCACGCCGCCGGGGATCATCTGCGCGCCGCCCATCCGGTTCGCGTCGCGCATCGGGCGCGGGCGCGTGTGCCGCTTGACGACGTTCAGGTTCTCGACGATCACGCGCTTCTCGCGCGGGCGCGCCTCGAGCACGCGGCCCTGCTTGCCACGGTCCTTGCCCGAGAGCATGTGGACGAGGTCGCCTTTCCGTACTCGCATCTTGTGGGCCATCAGAGGACCTCCGGGGCCAGGCTGACGATCTTCATGAAGTTCTTCTCGCGCAGCTCGCGGGCCACCGGCCCGAAGATGCGGGTGCCGCGAGGGTTGCGCGCCGTGTCGATCAGCACCGCCGCGTTCTCGTCGAAGGCGATCGAGGTGCCGTCGTTGCGGCCGAAGGGCTTGCGCGTCCGGACGACGACGGCCTCGACCACCTCGCCCTTCTTCACGGCGCCCTGCGGGCTCGCGGACTTGACCGTCGCGGTGATCACGTCGCCCACGCGCGCGTAGCGGCGCTTCGAGCCGCCCTTGACGCGGATGCAGAGGATCTCGCGCGCGCCCGTGTTGTCGGCGACGCGCAGCCGTGACTCCTGCTGGATCATCCCGCTACTTCGCCTCCTCGAGCACCTCGGCGAGGCGCCAGTTCTTCGTCTTGCTCAGCGGCCGGGTCTCGACGATGCGGACAAGGTCGCCGACCTTCGCCGAGTTCTGCTCGTCGTGGGCGTGGAACTTCGTCGAGCGGCGGACGACCTTCTTGTACTTCGGATGCGCCTTCACCGTGTCGACCTTGACGACGATCGTCTTGTCCATCGCGTCGGAGACGACGACGCCGCGGCGCTCCTGGCTGCGGCCGCGCACGTGCTCCGGCTTCTCCAGCCGGACGATCGGGCGGCGCTGGGCCGGCCGCTCGCGCTTCGGTTTGACGTGCTTGTGGCGCTGCGAGCGCGGCAGCCGCTTGCGCTTCGGCTTCGCCGACGGCTGAGCGGCGGGGGCTTCGGCTTCGGCCGGCTCCTCTGCCGCGGCGGTGGGCTCTGCTTCGGCTTCCGCCGGCTCGTCGGCAGGAGGCTCCTCGGCCACCGGCTCCTCGGCGGCGGGCTCCTCCGCGACAGGCTCGTCGGCCGCAGGCTCCTCTGCCGCAGGCTCCTC
>DATDMW010000034.1:0-7564 GCA_036518595.1 Burkholderiales bacterium | reverse complement strand
CCGTCTCGCCTTCCTTGACGACGTCGAAATGATGATAGAAGGTCGCGACCTCGTACACCTCGGTCATCGCCATCTTCAGCTCGGCGGCGAGCGCGACGAGGTGGGGCGCCGCGAGGTGGCCGTAGCGGTCCTGGATGCGGTGCAGGTACTCGATCAGCAGGTCGCGCCGGCGCGGATTCGCGCCGAGCAACGTGAGCACTTCCTCGCGGGCCTTCGGATCGACTATCCGGCCCTTGGGCGTGGCACGCACGCGGGGGCCTTTGCCGGGCTTGCGGGTCGGGGAATCGGGGGGAGCGGCACGATCGTTCATCGACACGATTGTACCGCCGGGGCCTCCGGTAGAGGCTTGACTGCCATCAATTTTCCGGACCCCGCGTCCGGTGCGTTTGGCGCACCGGACGCGGATCGTTTCAGGAAAAACCTAGCGGAACAGCACCCAGGCTTTCTCGAGCGTGACCCAGACGCCCCAGATGATCGGGATGCCGACCACCAGCCAGGCGCCCACGACGATCGCCGTCGGCGTCTTGGCGCTGTCGGCCGGGCCCCGCGAGGACGCGGTCGCCGCACGCGACGCCTCGTGCGCGAGCTTGCGCTCGGCGTCGAGCTCGGCGTCGGTCATGAAGTGCTTGTCCGCCACGGGCTTGATCAGCAGGTTGCAGATGAAGCCGATCGCGAGCAGCCCGCACAGGATGTAGGCCGTCGTGTCGTACACCTGCGCGCGCGGCACGCCGTGCGCCAGCTGGAACTCGCGCATGTAGTTCACGATCACGGGGCCGAAGATGCCCGCGGCCGACCATGCCGTCAGGATCAGCCCGTGGATCGCGCCCACCATCTGTGTGCCGAACATGTCGGCGAGATACGCCGGCACCGTGGAGAACCCGCCGCCGTACATCGACAGGATGATGCAGAAGGCGCCGACGAACAGGCTGATATGTCCCAGGTGCCCGGACCAGGGCGCCGAGGCATAGAGCGCGATGCCGAGCACGAAGAACGTGTAATACGTCGTCTTGCGCCCGATGAAATCCGACAGCGACGCCCACACGAACCGGCCGCCGATGTTGAACAGGCTGAGCAGCCCGGTGAAGCCCGCGGCGATCGCCGCGATCTGGCCGCGCTGCACGGCGGTCAGGTCGTTGAAGGCGACGTTGATGCCGATCAGCTTGCCCGCGAACACCTCCTGCAGCATCGGCGAGGCCATGCCGATGATGTCGATGCCGGCGGTCACGTTCAGGCACAGGACCCACCAGATCAGCCAGAACTGCGGCGTCTTCGGCGCCTGCCTCACGTGCACGTGGCGCGCGGTCATCATCGACTTCGCGCTCGGCGCGGGCGGCGTCCAGCCCTCGGGCTTCCAGCCCGGCGCCGGAATGCGGTAGCCGAAGGCGCCCGCGGTCATGAAGACGAAGTAGATGATCGCCATGGTGATGAAGGTCTCGACGACGCCGACCGAGGTCGCCGTCGCGTAGTGCCGCATCAGGATGTCGGCGAGCGGGGCGCCGATCATCGCGCCGCCGCCGAAGCCCATGATCGCCATGCCGGTCGCCATGCCGCGGCGGTCGGGGAACCACTTGATCAGGGTCGACACCGGCGAGATGTAGCCGAGGCCCAGGCCGACGCCGCCGACGATGCCGGTGCCGAGCCACATCATCCAGATCTGATGCAGGTAGACGCCGATCGCGGAGAACACGAGGCCGCCGCACCAGCAGCACGCCGCCACGAAGCCCGCCTTGCGCGGGCCGGCCCGCTCGAGCCAGCCGCCCCAGATCGCCGCCGCCAGGCCGAGGAACACGAAGTAGAGCGTGTACATCCAGCCGAGCTCGCTGATCCTCCAGTCGCACGTGGTCGAGAACATGCGCGCGATGAACGACATGTCGGCTGGACACGCGATCGACTGCTTGGCGTTGATCGCACGCGACAGCGGCAGCCAGAACACGCTGAAGCCGTACGCCATGCCGATGCAAAGATGGATGCACAGCGCCGCCGGCGGCACCAGCCACCGATTGAAGCCGGGCCCGGCGATGATCCGTTCCTTGGCGAGCAGACCGACACCGCTGGTGCCGTTGCCCGTGTATACCGCTGCTTCCGACATCGTCCCTCCTCCTTCGCTCCGTGTTGCGTCGATCGATCTGTCTTAGTGTGGATCCGCCTTTCCTCTTGGCGGAATCCTCCGCCGAACGTAACATCCGTTCATCCGCGGGAACAATATGAACCGCGATACGCATCTAATATGCAATTCAAAACATAATCCGGATGCCAATGCTCAGAATCTCCATCAATACGAAGTGGGCGCTCGAGGCGCGCGACGAGACGGCGCATTCGCTCGACCGCACGCTGAAGCTCCTCGCGGCCATCAAGGACGAGGGCAACCTGTACCGGGGCGCGCGCAGGATCGGCCTGTCGTACCGGCACGCGTGGGGCACGATTCGCGACGCCGGCGTCCTCTTCGGCGCGCCGGTGCTCAAGATGAGCCGGGGTCGCGGCGCAGTGCTCACTCCGTTGGGAGAGAAACTGCTCTGGGCCGACAAGCGGGTGTGGGCGAGGCTCGCGCCGGTGCTGGACAGCATCGCCTCGGAGCTCGAGGCCGAGATCGAGCGGACGGTGTCCGAGGATGCGCCGATCCTGCGCATCCACGCCAGCCACGGGTTCGCGATCGGGCTGCTGCGCGATTTCCTTTCGCGCAGCCACGTGTCGGTCGACCTGAAATACCGCGGCAGCATGGAGGCTCTGGCGTCGCTCGCGGCCGGGGATTGCGACATGGCGGGCTTCCACGTGCCGCAAGGCGAGCTGCAGGGAGAGGTCCTCAAGTTCTACTCGAAGTGGCTGCGTCCGGAGGGCCACACCCTGGTCAATCTGGCGACCCGGCGCCAGGGCATCATCCTCGCGCCCGGCAATCCGAAGCGGATCCACTCGCTGGCGGACCTCGCGCGTCCCGACGTACGTTTCGTCAACCGGCAGCTCGGCTCGGGCACGCGCATCCTGCTCGACCTGCTGCTCAAGCGCGCCGACGTCGAGAGCCGCGAGATCCGTGGCTATGACACGGGCGAGTCCACGCACTCGGGGGTGGCCGCCTACATCGCGAGCGGTCTCGCGGACGCGGGGTTCGGAGTCGAGACCGCCGCGCGCGCGTTCAAGCTCGATTTCATACCGGTGGCCGCGGCGCGCTACTTCCTGATCTGCGAGGACGATGCGCTCACGTCCCCGGTTGTCACACGAATTCTCGAGGTCCTGACGAGCGGCGCGTTCCGTGCCGCGGCCGGCAAGCTGGTCGGCATCGACGTCACCTACGCGGGAACGGTGCTGCGGATTCCCGACGCCTTCCCGGAGCTCGGCGCGGTCAGGGCGAGACGCGCGAAGCGCGAGACCGCGCGCTCGAGGTGAGCGCGGCCCGAGCCCTCAGGCGGCGGGCTTGCGGCGCCGGGACGCCAGCGCCACCACCGTGACGAGCTCGTAGGTGAGCGCGTCGACGAACTCGCCGGGGTAGCCCGCTTCCTTCAGCGCCCACTTGAAGCGGTTGCCGAGGTGCGCCTTCTTGTACAGGTTGAGCGCGTGCGAGAGCGAGAAGCTCTCCACCTGGCGCAGGATCGATTCGTTGGTCCGGCGCAGGCGCTCGATCGCCTTCTTCGCGGGGAGCTCGACGCCGGAGGGCGGAAAGCGCTTGGCCAGCTCGGCGACGATGCCGTCGACGAAAGCGTCGACCTCCTTGCAATCGAACCAGCTGCGGAACATGGAGGCACCCGGAAAGTGGCGCGGAATTATCGCATGCTTCAGGCGCCGCGCGCGCACCAGGCGCGCCACATGCCGCGGTACGCGGCCTCCACGTCGCGCGCGAACCGCGGCTCGTCCATGATCGCCGAGCCGCGCATCCTCTCGCGCAGCGCGAGCCGCGCCTCCGCGCCGGCCGGCGCCCGTGCCGCGAGCTCGACCGCGAGGCGCACGTAATCGGCCGGCGTGGCGGCGATCCATTCGCCCGCCCCGACGGTCGTCAGGAGGCTCGCGGTGCTGCGCGACGCCGGGCGCGATCCCGGGAGCGTCACGATCGGCACGCCCATCCACAGCGTGTCGCAGGTCGTGGTGCCGCCGCTGTAGGGCGTGGTGTCGAGCGCGACGTCCACCCGGTTGAACCAGCGGAAGTAGTCCGCCGGCGGAACGCGCGGGACGATCGTCACCCGGGCCGGATCGACCCCGCGCCGCGACAGGTCGGCGACGAAGGCGTCCGCGCCGGGCCCTTCGATGTCGAGCACCGCGAGGCGCGAGCCCGGCACGCGGCCGAGGATCTCGGCCCACAGCGCGCGCGTCGACGGCGAGAGCTTCGCTCCCTGGTTGAAGGAGCCGAAAGTCGCGAACCCGTTGCGCGCGAGGGGCGGCTCCGCCGGCGCCTCCGTAAACACGGGCCGGTAGCACCACTGGCTGTTCGGCAGCCGCGCCAGCGCCTCGGTGTGGAAGCGCTCGGTGGCGCCCGGCGGATCGGTATGTCGGTCGCAAAGGCGCCAGTGCATGCGCGTCATGCCGGTCGTCGCGAGGTAGCCGAGCCAGGTCGCCTGCACCGGCGCGGGCTGCAGCGCGAAGGTGGCGAGGGCCGAGACGCCGGAATGGCCCGACAGGTCGACCAGAACGTCGATCGCGTCGCGGTGGATCGCGTCGGCGAGCTCGTGCGCCGAGAGCGCGGCGCAGTCGTGCCAGCCGTCGACCAGGGCCGAGACTCGGCGGGTCACGTCGTCGACGTTGTCGCCGACCGAATACGCGTGGATCTCGAAGGCCGACCGGTCGTGCCGCTCGAGCAGCGGCAGCAGGAAGAACGCGACCGGGTGCGTATAGAAGTCGCCCGAGACGTAGCCGATGCGCAGCCGGCGCTCCGGTTCGCGCGCGTTGCCGAACGCCGCGTACCGCGGCGGGAACGCGGCCTCGATGCGCGCGCCGAGCGCCTTGTGCCGCGCGAACAGCTCCTCGTCCGGCGTGTCCTCCACGAACAGCAGCGCGAACATCTCGGCGGATTCGATCTCGAACTGCTCCGGGTTGTGCTGCAGGGCGAGCTCATAGCTCGCGATGGCCTCCTCGACGCGCGCCTGCGAGAGCAGCATGCCGCCCAGCATGCGCTGCGCGCCCACGTGCCGCGGATCGAGGGCGACGGCGCGGCGGAAGGCGGCCTCGGCTTCGGCGCGCTTGAACAGCTTCTTCAGCATCAGGCCGTAGTCGTACCAAGCGTCCGCCCAGTCGGGGCGGTGCTCGAGCAGGCGCGCGAGCCGGGCCGCGGCGGCCGCGATGTCGCCGCGCTTGCGGCACAGCTCGAACAGCCGCACGTGCGCCTCGACCAGCGCCGGCTCGTGCTCGAGCGCCGCCTCGAACAGGCGCTCGGCCTCGGCGGTTTCGCCGCGCTCGAGCAGCATCGAGGCGAGCCGCTGATTGGCGCTCGCGCTGCGCGGATCGGCCGCCACGGCGCGCCGGAGCGCGCTCTCCGCTTCGGCGGTCCGGTCCTGCTTGGCGAGCACCAGGCCGTAGTTGAGGAGCGCACCGGGATGCTCGGGACGGTGGCGCAGGACGATCTCGAGCTCGCCCGCGGCGGCGGCGAGCGCGCCGCCGATCTCGTGGATGCCCGCGAGCACGATGCGCGCCTCGACGAAATCCGCCTTGCGCGCGAGCGCCGCGCGCACGAGGCGCTCGGCTTCGCGCAGCTCTCCACGGGCCTGCAGCAGCCGGCCGAGGTTGTAGCTCGCGTACGGGTCGGCCGCATCGAGGTCCACCGCCTCGCGGTACGCCGCCAGCGCGCCGTCCGCGTCCCCGGTCGCCTCGAGGCCGATCCCCAGCTCGAGGCGTGCCTTGGCGTAGCCGGGCGCCGCCGCGACCGCCTCGCGATAATGCCCGCACGCGTCGGCGGTCCTCCCTTCCCGCTCGGCGGCTCTGCCGGCTTCGATGCAGCGCTCGGCGGCCGATCGGTCGTCCGCGGGCGCGCCCGCGCGCGCCGAGAGCGTGGCCGCGCGCCGCAGGAGCCGTTCGAGCAATCGTTCGAACACGGGTCGTCCTTATGTCGATGGCGCGCCGCGCGCGCGGCACCACGCGCGCCACATTCCGCGGTACGCGGCCTCAATGTCCCGCGCGAACCGCGGCTCGTCCATGAGCGGCGACGCGCGCAAGGTCTCGCGCAGGTCGCGGCGCAACGCGACCAGCCGCTCGCGCTCGCGGTCGCAACGCACCGCGCGCTCGACGTAGTCCTCGGGCGAGGCCGCGATCCAGTCGTCGAGCCCGAGGGTGTGCAGGATGCTTCCCGCGCTGCGCGAGATCGAGCGCTCCCCCGGCGCGGTGACGACCGGCACGCCCATCCACAGCGTGTCGCAGGTGGTCGTGCCGCCGCTGTATGGCGCGGGATCGAGCGCGACGTCGACCCCGGCGAACGCCTCGAAATACTCGAGCAGCCCGAGCCGGGGCGAGGCGCTGATGCGGTCCGGCGCGATTCCGCCGGCGGCGAGATCGGCGACGATCTCGCGGCGCGTGCTCTCCTGCGGAATGCCGACCAGCTTCAGGCGCGACCCCGGCACGCGCTCGAGGATCCGGGCCCAGAGCCGGCGTATGGACGGCGAGATCTTCAGCGCGGCGTTGAACGATCCGAACGTGAGGAAGCCGTTGCGCACGAACGGCGGGACGTCGGCGCAAGGCACCGCGCCGACCGGCGGACGGTAGCACCACTGGCAGGCCGGCAGCCGCACGAGCTTCTCGGTGTGGAAGCGCTCGGCGGCGCCGGGCGGATCGGTGTATCGATCGCACAGGCGGTACTGCATCCGCGTCAGTCCCGTCGTCGCGAGATACCCGAGCCACGCGACCTGCACCGGGGCCGGCTGCTGCGCGAACACCGGCAGGCGCGAAACGCCGCTGTGCCCCGACAGGTCGACGAGGATGTCGATACCGTCCCCGTTCACCGCGTCGGCGAGCTCGGCGTCGGGCATCCACGATGCGTCGCGCCATTCATGCGCGCGTGCCCGGACTTCTTCCGTGATGCGGTCGTGCAGCCGGCCGGTCGAATAGCAGAACGTGCGGACGCGCTCGCGATCGTGCCGCTCGAGCAGCGGGATCATGAAGAACGCGACCGGGTGCGTATGGAAGTCGCCCGAGACGTAGCCGACGCGCAGCCGCCGCTCGGGGTCGGGAGCGTTCGCGAAAGGCGCGAAGCGCGCGCCGATCGCCGCCTCGAGCCGCGCGCCGAACTGCCGGTGCCGCTCGAACAGGCCCTCGGCGCTCGCGCCTTCCGACGACTGGAGCATGAACAGCTCGGCCGACTGCAGATCGAAGCGATCCGGAGCGAGCGAGCGCGCGCGCGCGAGCGCCTCGAGCGCCTCGGGCACGCGCACCCGCGCGCGCAGCACGTCGCCCAGGAGTCCCCAGGCCGAGGCGTCCGCCGGGTCGATCGAGACGAGGCGGCGGAGCGCCGCCTCGGCCTCGGCCGGCCGCTCCTGCCGGTACAGGACCCGGGCGTGATTGAACAACGCGCCGGTCCAGTCGGGCCGCGCGCGCAACGCGGTTTCGAGAGCCGCCCCCGCCGCGTCGAGCCGGCCCTGCGACTCGCACACGTCCGCGA
>DATDMW010000033.1:0-7406 GCA_036518595.1 Burkholderiales bacterium | reverse complement strand
CTCGAGCACGTGCGCGGGGGCCTTCGACGCGCCGCGCAGGCGCGCGGCGCAGAAGCGCGCGGTGAGCGCGAGCCATACGAGGCCGGCGCCCGCGGCGACGCGCGGCTCGCCCGCGGCGAGGCCCAGCGCGAGCGCGAGCAGCGCCGCCACAGCGACGTAGTAGTCCCAGCGCGGCCGCGCGCGGATGCGCTCGCGGTACAGGCGCGGATGCTTCTTGTAGAGGAGCGCGTCGTAGGCGACTTTCCTCTGCTGCCGCATGCTCACGCCCCAGGGCGCGGGACGCACGGGATGCACGACCACCGCGTCCTGCGCGCGCGCGATGCGCGCTCCGGACTCTATCAGGCGAAAGTGCAGGTCGGAATCCTCGCGCCACGCGAGACCGAAGCGCTCGTCGAATCCCCCGAGCGCCTCGAGCACGCGCCGGCGGCAGAAGCAGTTCGCCGTCACGAACTCGCTGCGCTCGAGCCCCTGCGCGTCGCGCTCGTAGTCGGTAGGACGCTCGGGAATCGGCATGACGATGCGCCCGCATGCCGCGTCGACGTCGCCGCGCATCGCGTGCAGGCCGTTGCACAGCCAGTCCGGATCGGGCGCGGTGTCGTCGTCGGTGAAGGCGACGATGTCGCCGCGCGCCGCGCGCCACCCGCGGTTGCGCGCGGCCGCGGGGCCGTGCGGTCCGGGCGAGGCGAGGTAGCGGATGTCGCGCGGGTGGGCCCGCTGCGCCCAGTCCGCTACGGCGCGCTCGGTCGCCGCGGAGGGCCGGTCGTCGACCACGACGATCTCGAACTGCGCCGCAGCCATGCTCTGCGCGGCGAGCGCGCGCAAGCACCTGTCGAGAAGCCCGGGGCGACCGCAGGTGGGAACGACCACCGACACCGCCGGCCGGGGAGGCGCATGCATGCGTGCGTCGTTCGATGCATAGAGCGGCATTCGAGCGACATAAAGCAACTCCTGTTCCACGAAACGCCGACCGCGGCGCGCGCGCCGGACGCCGAGCGGACGCTGTAATTCTTACGGGGACGCGCTGTAAATCGTGCCGTTCGGGCGTGCACCTTCGGCGCCCACGGGGGATGCGCGCGCGGCGGCGATCGGTACGGAATTTGCGTCCGCAGTGAATGCCCTTCATCGAAAGGAAATTTCATGGCCCATATCGAGAAATCGATCGACGTGAATTGCCCGGTGCGCGCCGCTTACAACCAGTGGACGCAGTTCGAGGACTTCCCGCGCTTCATGGAAGGCGTGAAGGAAGTGCACCAGCTCGACGACACGCATCTGCATTGGCACGCCGAGATCGGCGGCAAGGACAAGGAGTGGGACACGGTGATCACCGAGCAGGTGCCCGACTCGATCATCGCCTGGCGCAGCGTCGCCGGCGCGGAGAACGCCGGCCGCGTCGACTTCCAGCCCGACCAGAGCGGCAACGCCACGCACATCACGCTGAAGCTCACCTACGAGCCCGAGGGTGCGGTCGAGAAGATCGGCGACTGGATCGGGGTGGTGTCGCGACGCGTCGAAGGCGATCTGAAGCGCTTCAAGGAATTCGTCGAGAGCCGCGGCCGCGAGACCGGGCAGTGGCGCGGCGAGGTGCACCGCGGCCGGAAGCTCTCGAGCTAGCCGGCCATGCCGCGTCCGTCTCCCTGGGACGAGCGGGCGGCGACGCTGCGCCGCGTCTCGGGGCACCTGGAGAAGATCTTCCACGAGCTCACCGGCGGCCGGCTGCGCGGGATGGTGCCGCGCGTCCCGGGCGCGTGGCTGCCGCAGGTTGCGGTGTTCGAGCGCGGCGACCGGCTCGTGGTCAGCGTCGATCTTCCGGGGATCCGCCGCGAGGACGTCGAGGTCGACATCGACGATCGCGCGATCACGATCCGCGGCGAGCGCCACCCGACGGGCGCCCGCGCGGACACGCGGGCCGAGTGCAGCTACGGGCGCTTCCTGCGCTCGGTCCCGCTACCCGAGGGCGCGGACGCGGGCGCCGCGCGTGCCGTGATTCGCGACGGCGTGCTCGAGATCACGCTGCCGCTGCCGCCGAAGCGCCAGCCGCGCCGGCTCGAGATCGAGGACGCCGGCACCGCGGCGCGCAAGGACACCTACCGCAACCAGACCGCCGAGCCCGCGAACGAGCCGCATCGCTCAGAGACGGGCGGCAGTGAGCACGACCGCCGCGAGCGCCGCGATTGGCAGAGCGAAGGGCGCCTGGGGATGTAACGCTTACGCGGGGCACTTTTCGAGCGCGACCGCCCGCGCCGTTCGGGCAAAATAGCAGCTTCCCGCACACGAAGAGGAGCGTCCCCATGGCCCAACCGGCCGTCGGCATGATCGGGCTCGGCATCATGGGCTCGGCGATGTCGTACAACCTGCTGCGCGCGGGATTTCCCGTCGTCGGCTACGACGTTTCGGACCAGGCGCGCAAGGACCACGAGAAGGCGGGCGGCAAGGTCGCGAAGAGCGTCGCCGACGTGGCGAAGCGCGCGGAGACCCTCATCACGTCCCTGCCGTCGTACAAGGCGCTGACCACCGTCGCCGAAGAGCTCGGCTCGGCCACCAGCAAGAGCCACGTCGTGATCGAGACCAGCACCATGCCGATCGCGATCAAGGAGGCGGCGCGCGACGCCGTCGCGAGATCGGGCGCCGTGCTCCTCGACTGCCCTTTGAGCGGCACCGGCGCCCAGGCGCGCGCGAAAGATCTCCTCATCTACGTGAGCGGCGAGCGCAAGGCCTACGACCGCGTCGCCAAGGTGATGGAAGGCTTCACGAGCGGGCAGTACTACATCGGCCCCTTCGGCGACGGCTCGAAGATGAAGTTCGTCGCCAACCTCCTCGTCGCCATCCACAACGTCGCCGCCGCCGAGGCGATGGTGCTCGGCATGAAGGCCGGGCTCGATCCCGCCAAGGTGCTCGAGGTCGTCGGCGGCGGCGCCGGCGGCTCGCGCATGTTCCAGGTGCGCGGCCCCATGATGGTGAAAGGCGACTACTCCGAGGCGACGATGAAGGTCGAGGTCTGGCAGAAGGACATGACCATCATCGGCGATTTCGTGCGCGAGCTCGACTCGCCGGCGCCGCTGTTCGCGGCGAGCGGCCCGATCTACAACGCGGCGATGGCGATGGGCCTTGCGAAGGAGGACACGGGCGCGGTGTGCAAGGTGCTCGAGGAGATGGCCGGATCGCCGAGGCGTGCCGGTCGCGCGAAGACCGGACCCGCCCGCTGATCCGGGAGCCTGCGATTCGCTGCGAACACGCGGACGCGCTCTCCGACGGCCGGCTGGTGTCGGCGGCGGCCGAGCGCAACCGCGGGCCGATACTCGAGGTGCTCGAGCGCGTCCTCCCCGCGGCGGGACTGGTGCTCGAGATCGCCAGCGGGACCGGGCAGCACGTGATCCATTTCGCGGCGGCGCTGACCGGACTCGCCTGGCAGCCGAGCGATCCGGATGCCGACTGCCGCCGATCCATCCGCGCCTGGCTGAGCGCCGCGAAGCTCGCCAACGTGCGCGAGCCGCTCGATCTGGACGTGAGTACCGCGCCCTGGCCGATAGCGGCGCCGGATGCGATCGTCTGCCTGAACATGATCCACATCGCGCCGTGGTCGGCGACAGGTTCGCTGTTCGCAGGCGCGGCGACCGCGCTGAAGGCAGGCGGGCTGGTGTTCCTGTACGGTCCTTACTTCGTCCCGGGCGAAGACCCCGCGCCGGGCAACCTCGCTTTCGATCGCACGCTGCGTGCACGCAACCCGGAATGGGGCGTGCGCAACCTGCAGGACGTGTCGTCGATCGCACGTGAATCCGGCTTCGACCGGATCGAGACCGTCGCGATGCCCGCGAACAATCTGAGCGTGGTGTTCAGAAGGGGATGAAAACAATGCCATCTGTCAGGCGCATCGGATCGGGGGCGCTCTGCGGTATCGCGCTCCTGACCGTTTTCACCGCCGTGGCGCAGGTCCCGCCGGGCGCCGGGGAAGCGGGGCGGTATCGCGGACTCCACGCCGCCGCCTACCGCGGCGACGTCGCCGCCATCCAGAAGCTGCTCGCGGACAAAGCCGACGTGAACGCCCGCGACGCCTACGGCCGCACCCCGCTCCACGTCGCGACGTTCGCGCGCCGGCGCGACGCGATACGCGCGCTCGTCGCGGGCGGCGCGGACCTCGGCGCGCTCGAGCGCGACCGCTACGATGCGGTCACCATCGCGTCGGTCGCCGACGACGAAGAGACGCTGCGCCTGCTGCTCTCGCTCGGCGCGAGCGCGAAGCTCGTCACCAGCCGCTACGACGGCACGGCGTTGATCGCCGCCGCGCACCTCGGCCACGACGGAGTGGTGCGCCAGCTCATCGCGGCGGGGGCGCCGCTCGATCACGTCAACAACCTCCACTGGACCGCGGTCATCGAATCGATCGTGCTGGGCGACGGCGGCCCGCGCCACGTCGCCTCGCTGCGCGCGCTCGTCGACGCCGGCGCCAATCTGCAGCTCGCCGACCGCGGCGGCAATACGCCCTTGCAGCTCGCGAAGTCGCGCGGTTATCGGCAGATGGCCGAGATGCTCGAGAAGGCGGGCGCGCGCTGATGCTCGGAAGATCGCTGCCACTGCCGCTCGCGTTCTTCGCCTCGGGCGCCGCGGCGCTTCTGTTCCAGGTGCTGTGGTTCCGCGCGCTGGGTCGCGTTCTCGGGAACACCGTCTGGGCGGGCGCGGCGGTGCTCGCCGGGTTCATGCTCGGCATGGCACTCGGCGGGTTGCTCGCCGCGCGCTTCGCGCCGCGGATCCGCGACGCCGCTCGCGCCTTTGCGCTGGCGGAAGCGACGGTCGGACTCACCGGGAGCCTGCTCGTCTGGGGCCTGCCCGCGCTCGAGCCGGTCGCGGGGCAGTGGCTGGCTCCGCTCGCGTCGCACCCCGCGGCGAGCGCCGCGGCGCGCTTCGCCCTCGCGGTCGCAGTCATGCTCGTGCCGACGATCGCGATGGGCACGACGCTCGCGCTGGGCGTGCGCGCGCACGCGCGCGACGACACCGTGCGCTCGCTCGGCGCCCTGTACGCCGCGAACACGTTCGGCGCCTGCGTCGCGCCGCTGCTCGCCGAGTACGTCCTGATCGGCGCCTTCGGCCTGCGCGGCACGGCGCTGGTCGCCTCCGGCCTCAACCTCGCCGCCGCGGCGCTTGCGCTCGCGCACCGCAGGGCCGTCGCGGCCCCGCCCGTGTCGCACACGACGTCGCCGCGCCGTCTCCCGGCGCGCACGCTTCTCGCCGCCGCCGCCGCCGGCGCCTTCGCGCTTGGCCTGGAGGTCGTCTGGTTCCGCCTGCTGGTCCTGTACGAGCCGGGGAGCGACACGATGTTTGCGCTCATGCTCACGATCGTCCTGCTCGGAATCGCGGCCGGCGGGGCGATCGCCCCGCTGCTCGCGCGCGCGGGCAGCGCGTGGGTCGGAGCGGGCGCCAGCCTCGCGGTGGTCGCCGGCTATCTCCTCTCGGCCCCGGACCGGCCCGATGTCGCGGCGCAGGCGCTGAACCTAATGCTGCCCGCGGCGGTGCTCTCCGGGTCGTTCTTCACGCTGCTCGGGGCCGAGCTGCGCGGCGATTCCGGCGATCCGCAGCCGGCGATCGGCGCGCTGATGACCGCGAACACGCTCGGCGCCGCGGCCGGCGCCGCGCTTGCCGCGCTGGTGCTGCTGCCGCGCCTCGGGATCGAGACGGGCGTGTTCACGCTGGCTGCCGGATACGCGCTGCTGCCGCTGCTTCTCGCGCGGCCGATGAAGCGATCGGCGCTGCCGCTCGTCGCCGCGGCGGTCGGGTTGCTGCTGTTCCCGTTCGGCCGCATCGACGGCCATCTCTCGGCCGCCGCGCGACCCTACGAGGGCAGCGACGACGCGCGGGTGGTGCGCATCACGCAGGGGCCGACGACGACGCTGCAGCTGCTCGAGCACGACCGCTTCGGCGAGCCGGCGGCGTGGCGGCTGCTGACCGACGGCTACTCGATGACCGCGATCGACACGCGCGCGATGCGATACATGCGGATGTTCGCGTGGCTTCCGCTCGCGCTGCATCCGGACCCGCATCGCGCGCTGCTGATCAGCTACGGCGCGGGCAACACGGCGCAAGCGCTCTTGAGCGATCCCGGCATGCGCGCGCTGACCGTGGTCGACGTCTCGACCGAGATCCTGGGCGCGAGCCCGGTCGTCCACGGCGCGCAGGACCCGCTCGCCGATCCCCGCGTCCGGCTCGTGCTCGAAGACGGGCGGCACTATCTGCGCACCCGGCGCGACCAGTTCGACATCATTACCTCGGAGCCGCCACCGCCGCTGATCGCGGGCGTGGTGAACCTCTATACGCGCGAGTATTTCACGGCGCTGGCGCAGCACCTTCGCCCCGGCGGTCTGGCGACCTATTGGCTGCCGATATCGCAGTTCAAGTCGGTCGGCGCGCGCGCGGTGGTGCGCGCTTTCTGCGAGGCGTTTCCGGACTGCACCCTGTGGACGGGGGTCGCGCGCGACTGGATCCTGATGGGCGGGCGCGAGTTCGGCGCGAGGCCGAGCGCGGAGCATTTCTCGCGGCTCTGGCGCGACGCCGTGGCGGGTGCGCGCATGGCGGAGGACGGACTCGAGCGCCCCGCGCAGCTCGGCGCGACGTTCCTCGCCGACGCCGAGCAGCTGCGCCGCTGGTACGAAGGCACGCCCGCGCTGACCGACGATTTCCCCAAGCGCATCGCGCCCGACGACGGCATCAAGCGGCCGATGACCGAGTACGCGGCCTGGCTCAGGCCCGACGACGCGCGCAGTCGCTTTCACGAATCGCGCTGGATCGCCGCGCACTGGCCGACGCCGCTCGCCGGTGCGGCCGACCCGTTTTTCGCAGTGCAGCCGGCGTTGAACGGCGATATCGGCGGCGATCCGGCCCGCAGCCTTGCGAGCGTGGATCTGCTCCTACGCGGGACCGACCTGCGCATACCGGTGATGTGGCTGCTCGGCAGCAACGTCACCGAGCAGAAGATCGTGAACCGGAAGATCGGGCTGGAGGGCCGGCGCCCGGAGTTTAGCTATCCCCTCGCCGTGCGCGCCCTCGCCGGGCGCGACTATGCGCTCGCCGCGAAGCTGTTCGCCGAGGTCGCGGAGCGCGGCAACCGGTCCGCCGGTGTCCTCGCCGCGTACGCGCTATGCCGCGCGAAGCGGCCGAAGCCCGACGGCGCGTGCGTCGCCGCCGTCACCGCGATGTCTTCAGCTTCAGCAGCCTCGCCGCCGTCCCGCCCATGATCGCCTCGCGCTCCGCGGGCTTCAGGCCCGGCACGCGCGAGATCAGTCCCACCGGGTCGTCCTCGCCCATGTCGAAGGGATAGTCGGTCCCGAGCAGCACGTGGTCCGGCCCCCAGCGGTCGATCAGGTGGCGCAGCATCGCGGTGTCGAAGGTGATCGTGTCGAAGTAGAACTTCTCCAGATAGC
>DATDMW010000032.1:0-12411 GCA_036518595.1 Burkholderiales bacterium | reverse complement strand
CCGGCTCGGAGCCGGCGTTGCCGTGATCGTGCCAGGTCCAGTTCGGCGTGACCACGAAGTCGCCGGGCCGCATCGCCACGCGCTCGCCGTCGACGGCGGTATACGCGCCCTCGCCCTCGACGATGAAGCGCAGCGCGTTCGGCGTGTGACGGTGGGTCGGGGCGATCTCACCCGGCATGATGATCTGCAGCCCCGCGTAGAGCGTGGTCGTGGCGAAGGTGGTCCCGCGCAGCGCCGGGTTCTCGAGCATCAGCACGCGCCGCTCGGCCTCCTTCGCGGTGATCAGCTCCGAGGCGCGCGCCAGCCGCGGCCGCAACTGCGCCCAGCGCCACATCGCCGGAACCGCCGCGGTTCCGGGCTTGAGCCGCATCACCCGCTCCCACAGCGGGCGCACGTCGAGCGCCTCGAGCTCGCGCGAGAAGGCCGCGCGGTCGGGCTTGACGACGGCGGCCACGGCGCTCCTCAGTCGACCTTTGCGCCGGAGATCTTCACCGCCTTGGAATAGCGCTCGTCGTCGGCCCGCAGATCGGCGGCGTATTCCTCGGGCGTGCTGCCGATCGGCTGGATGTCGAGGTTGGTGAGGCGCGTGACCACCTCGGGGACCTTCACCGCCTCGGCCACGTCCGAGGCGATCCTGCCGATGACGTCCTTGTGCGTTCCCGCGGGCGCGAACACGCCGATCGTCGGCGAGAAGTTGAAACCGGGGATGACTTCCGAGACCGCCGGCAGATTCGGCGCCGCGGGCGTGCGCTTGATCGAGTTGACCGCGAGCAGCTTCAGCCGCCCGTCCTTCACGTAGGCGGCGAGGGACGGGCCCGCGGACCACGCCATCGCCACCTGCCCCGCGACGACCGCCGGCACGCTCTGCCCCGTGCCCTTGTACGGCACGTGCGTGATCTGCAGCCCGAGGGCGGCGTTCATGAACTCCTGGCACAAGTGGTGCGTGCTGCCGATGCCCGACGAGCCGTAGCTGTACTTGCCCGGGTTCGCCTTGACCAGGTCGATCATCTCCTTCAATGAATTCGCCGGGAACGACGGGTTCGCGGCAAGATACAGGGGCGCGCGCGCGATCATGGACACGGGCGCGAGATCCTTCGAGCTGTAAGGCAGCTTCTTGTAGAGGAACGGGTTGATCGCGGTGGTGGAGTTGTCCGTCACCAGCAGCGTATAGCCGTCGGCGGCGGACTTGACGACCACCTCCGCGCCGACGATGCCGTTCGCGCCGGGACGATTCTCGACGACCGGCTGCTGATGCCAGCGCTCGCCGAGCGCCTGGCCGACGATGCGCGCGACGGTGTCGGGCAGCCCGCCCGGGGCGTAACCGACCACCAGCTTGACCGGACGGTCGGGATAATTGCGCGCGTTCTGCGCCAGCGCCTCGTTTGCGAACAGCGCGGCGATCAATGCCGTCCCGGCGACGGCGGCCAGCAAGCGAACGACCGATCTCATGGATCCTCTCCTGACGTATGGGCCCTGGCCCGCGATTCTACGTCAGGCGGCCAGCTCGCGGTTCCTCCCGAACTCGTCGACCGTATGCAGCCGCACGGGGCGCCGCCACACCCGCTGGATGTACTGCAGCACGCGCGCCGCGCGGTCGAGGTCGAGGCCGCGCCCGTCTCCCGCGTTGTCGTGCACGAGGACGAGCGTCCCGTCGTGGCGCAGCTCCGAGACCGCGATGCGCGGCGCGCCGTAGTTGAACTTCGGCGCGAGGATCGCCTCGCGCAGCTGGTTGATGTCGCGGCCGGCGACGCGGATCTCGCCGTCGGCGTCGGCCTCGTACACGAAGAGCTTGAGCTTGTCCGCGAGGTCCCGATCGAGATAGTTGCGGATGAAGCCGAAGTCGTCCTCGTCGCGGCAGATCTCGCGCGCCTTCTCCATGCCGGCCGTCTGCACCAGGTGCTCCCAGAGCGAGAACCCGAGGTGGTACGGGTTCACCGCGAGCGCGGTGTTCTGGTTGGACGCGAACGGCCGCACCACGTCGGAATGCGACTTGAGCGCCGAGAGGTAGAGGTTGTGCGGGAGGAAGTCCGCCTCGCGCAGCAGGCGCGCGTGCCAGTACGAGGCCCAGCCCTCGTTCATGATCTGGCACGCGAACACCGGGTAGAAGTACATCGACTCCTCGCGCACCGCCAGGAAGACATCGCGCTCCCACTGCTCGAGCTCGGGCGCGTACTGCGCGATGAACCACAGCAGGTCGTACTCGGGCCGCGGCGGCACCGGCAGCCGCGGCGCCTGGCGCGGCGCCTGCTGCGGCGCGGCCTCCCCGGGCAGCCGGTTGAAGCGCTCGTGGAACATGTCCGCCGGCGCCGCGCCCCCCTCGGGCCCGCGCTCGGGATAGCGCTCGCGGTGCATCTCCTGGTCGATGTCGACGTGCGCCTCGAGGGCGAGCGCCGCGTCGAGCGTCGACTCGACGGCCTGCAGCCCGAACTCCGAGACCGCCGATTCGATCCGGTGCGCGTGCGCCGCCGCCTGCTCCACGATGTTGCCGCCCGCCTGGCGGTGGTAGCGCGCGAACAGCTGGTTGTTCTTGGCGAAGTCCGCGTGCCCGACCACGTGCGCGGTGACGAGCGAGTTCTCGGCCACCGTGTTGGTGTCCATGAGATAGGCGTAGCACGGGTTGCCGGGGAACATCACCTCGAAGATCTTCGAGTGGCCCATGCTCTGGCGCACGAGCTGGTGGATGTAGCGCACGCCGAAGGACCAGTGCGGCATGCGCACCGGCAGCCCGTACGCCGCGATCTCGATCATGAAGCTCGACGGCGTGACGTTGAAGTCGACCGGGTAGTAGTCGAGGCCCAGCTCGCGCGCCAGCTCCTCGATCTTCGAGGCGTACTCCTGGAGCTGCGTCACGCCGTCGCCTCCGCCTGCTCGCTGAAGAAAGTGCGGATCGCGCGCCACACGTCGTCCTGCCGCGCGATGGTCGCCATCGCGGCCGGGAATCCGCGCCCCTGCAGATCCGTGAACAGCGCGCCTAGCGGCGTCTGCCGCAGGCGCGAGCCGGTGACGCCGATCTCGGCGTACCCGGCGTAGTTCAGCCTTCCGGCGAGGCGCTCCATCGACGCGGCCGCGGGCTCCTGGTCCTCCGACGCGTTCTCGCCGTCCGAGGCGTAGAAGAGATAGGCGTTGTAGCGCGAGGGATCGAAGCGCGTGTTGAGCGTCTCGATCGCGAGATTGAACACGCTCGAGGAAACCGTGCCGCCCGAGCCGCTCACCTGGAAGAACTGGTCTTCGGGAAATTCCCAGGCCTCCACCGAGTGCGCGAGGAACACCGGCTCGACGTTCGCGTACTGCCGCCGCAGGCCGTGCAGCGCGAAGAAGAAGAACATCTTGGCGAGCTTGCGCTCGGCCTCGCCCATGCTGCCCGAGACGTCGAGCGCGAACATGACCACCGCGTTCACCGCGGGACGCTGCCGGCGCACGAGCTGGCGGAAACGCAGGTCGTCGTTGGTGAACGGGATCTCCTTTCGGTCCTCGCGGTACTGGATCGCGCGGCGCTTCACCGCTTCCTTCACGGTGCGGCGCCGGTCGAGGCGCGCGCGCGGGCCGCGCTTGTCCCAGCCCTCGCGCACCAGCTCGTCGTCTTGCATGTTCGCGCTCGTGCGCGGCTTCAGATCGGGGAGCTTGAGCTCCTCCCAGAGCCAGTCGAGGATGTCGTCGATCTTCAGCTCGACGACGAAGGTCAGCTCGCCCTCGCCGGTGCCGCCCTTGCCCTCGCCCGCGTCCTCGCCGTGCTGCTGCGCCGGCCGCAGCACGTCGCCGGGCTCGCCTTGGCCCTGGCCGGCGCCGGTCTGCGTCTGCGCCTCGCGCAGGCGGAAGCGCGAGTGCTCGAGCAGCTTCACCGGCACGAGCACGGTGCGCCCGGTGGGCTGGGTCAGGATGTCGGATCCCGAGAGCAGCTCGGGCAGATTGCCGGTGACGGCCTCGCGGACCTTGTCGTTATGCCGCAGCCAGTCGCGGGCGCCGCGCGAGAACAGCTCGTACCACGGCGTCTCCGCGGCGATGCGCGTGCGCGGCGATGCGGGATCGAGCGGATCCATGTTCGGGGCGGCGCCTCATTCCTGCGCGAGCAGCGTGGTCACGTAGTTGAGCGCCTCGCGCGCGCTGTGCGGGTCGTAGCCGTACTCGTCGACGAGGCGCTTCTCGACGACCGAGATCTTCTGCTTGACCTCCTCGTCGGGACGCGCCGCCGAGCTCACCAGGCGCAGCACGTCGCGCCGCTGCTCGAACAGGTACTGCTTGACCGCGTCGTGCAGCTGCGCGTGGCTGTCGAGCGAGAACTTCTCGCCGCGCTTGTACGAGCCCATCGCCTTGCGCACTACCTCCTGCCGGAACGAGAGCTTGCCGGAATCCGAGATGTGGATCTTCTCCTCGACCGAGCGCAGGAAGCGCTCGTCGGGGCGGCGCTCCTCGCTGGTGATCGGGTCCTTGATCTGGCGGCTGTCGAGCATCGCCTCGACCTCGTCCAGGTACTTGTCGAGCAGCTCCTGCGCTTCCTGCTCGAACGAGACGAACAGGGCCTTGTGCACGTCCTCCTTGACCCAGCGGTTGTAGAACTCCTTGCGCGCGATCACGAGGAAGTCGACCCACTTGCGCTTCTTCTTGCCGTCGATGCGGGCGTCCGACTCGATCGAGTCCTTGAGCGCGAGCAGCACCTCCATGCTGGTGAGGCTCTTGCGGTCGGACTGGATGATGGCGTTCGAGAGCGCGTTGATGACGAAGCGCGGCGACACGCCCGAGAGACCCTCCTCGCCCGCCCTGGCGCGCATCTTGTCGGCGTCGGTGCGCGAGACGCCCTCGACGTCCTCGCCGGCGTAGACGCGCACCTTGCGCACGAGCTCGGCCTCCTTCTCCTCGCCCTCCTGCAGCCGCGTCAGCGTCGCGAACACCGCGGCGACGTGCAGAGCGTGCGGGTCGAGGTGCACTTCCTTGAACGCCTGCGCGCCCGAGGTGAGCTTGCGGTAGATGCGCGCCTCGTCGCGGTACGACAGCGTGTACGGCACCTGGATGATGACCATGCGGTCGAGCAGCGCCTCGTTCTCCGCCTCCTGCAGGAACTTGCGGAACTCCGCGAGGTTGGTGTGCGCGACGATGGTCTCGTCGAGGTAGATGAGCGGAAAGCGCGACACCTTGACGTTCTTCTCCTGCGTGAGCGTGAGCAGGAGGTACAGGAACTCGCGCTTCACCTTCAGGATCTCGATCATCTCGAGCAGGCCGCGGCTCGCGGCATACACGGCTCCCGACCAGGACCAGGCCCGCGGGTCGCCTTCGTCGCCGTATTCCGCCACCTTGGAGAGGTCGACCGACCCGACCAGGTCGGCGATGTCGGCCGTGGTCGGGTCGTGCGGCGCGTACGTCCCCACGCCCACGCGGCCGGCCTCCGAGATGAACACGCGCTGCACCGGCATCTGCATGAAGTCGCCGCCGTACTGCTGCGCGAGTCGCGTCGCGCAATACGGGCACAGCTCGCCGCTGATCTCGACGCCGTAGGACTCCCGGAAAGAGGGACGCAAGGTGTGAGGGACAAGGTGCAGCGGCGACTCGTGCACCGGGCAGCCCTGGATCCCGTAGATCGCGCCGGCGTCGGTCAGGCTGTATTCCTCCAGCCCGCGCTTGAGCAGGATCACGAGCGACGACTTGCCGCCCGACGGCGGACCGAGCAGCAACAGCAGGCGCCGGCCGACCTCCGACCCCGCGCTCGCCGCCTTGAAGTAGTCGATCAGGCGCTCGAGCGTCTCGTCGATCCCGAACAGCTCGTCCTCGAACAGCTTGCAACGGAACCTGCCGTCGGAGTCGTCGTAGCCCTCCGAGCGGATCATGTCCCAGATGTATTCGTGGCTGCTGCGCGCGACCGCGAGCGGCGCCGCGGGCAGGATGCTTTCGAGGAATTGCGCGAAGGACCCGGACCAGCGTGCGGCGCGATGGTCCTTGCTGAAGCTCACCAGCGACTGGAGAAACTTCTCCCTGCGCTCGGCATGTCCGTTGCTTGCCAGCTCGTTCATGACGTTGCTCCGTTTCGGTGCCGCGCCTCCTCATCCACCGATCGCCGAAGCTCCGGGCCTGCCACGGATCTCGTCACCCCGCGCTCTGTGCCGCACCCAGCGTGGATGGGGAGCCCAATGTTTTCAAGTGCCTATCCAGTTCCATGCGCCGCTCGCTCGCCGCGCGCGCCAAACACGTCCCGGCACGACTATGGACATGGGCGGCGATGCAAACGTTCCGCGCGCACTTTTCAGCTTACACCGTGCATCACCTTGCGCGCGGAGCGTTACATTTTGGTGAAACGCCCGGCGCGCACCCGAGTTGACTGCGGCGCGTTGACCACGCGCGCGCGATGCAAGATCGCGCGACGCGCGCGTCGTCGAAGCACGACAGGAGGAAGCGCGCCGCGCGCCGCGGCGCGAGCGGCTCAGCCCGCGGAGGTCCCGACGCGGAACCCGGGTTGTCCCGGCACGATCTGGAAATTCCCGCTGCGAACGGCGCGCAGCCAGCGCGCGCTGCGCAGCAGGCCGCCGAAGGTGTACAGGTGCACGCCGGCGAACCGCGCTTCGCCGGCCGCGGCGCCGAGCGCCAGGTCGCGGATCACGGTCTCCGGAC
The DNA here is from genome assembly GCA_036518595.1 of Burkholderiales bacterium. Lineage (GTDB taxonomy): Bacteria > Pseudomonadota > Gammaproteobacteria > Burkholderiales > SG8-39 > VBDM01. The sequence goes on along the minus strand of DATDMW010000032.1, from coordinate 5,817 downwards.
CCGCCTCGGTGATGAGACGGATGATCGAGTCGCTGCGCGACTTCAACACCCGCACCGAGTTGCCGATGCCGCAGCGCGCCGCGAACTTGAGCAGCGTGGTGATGCTCGCCGGCCCCGCGACGCCGACACGCACCGGGACATCCAGCGCCGCGATGCTCCGGGTCCAGGCGACGACCGGCTGCGCGTCGAAGGCGAACTGCGTCACCACCTGGAGCTGGAGCCCGTTCTCGCGCGCGAGCTCGCGCTTCGCCCGCAGCGCGTCGCGCAGCGCCTTCGGGCCTATCGCGGGGTGGCCCTCCGGGTATCCGCCGATGCTCAGCTTCCGGATCCCGTGGCGCTGCAGGGCGCCGGTGCACAGCACCGCCAAGCTCGAGTCGAAGGGTCCCGCGGGCCGGTCGCGGTCGCCACCGATGACCAGCACGTGCTCGACGCCCGCCTCGCCCGTGGCGCGCGCCAGATAGTCCTCGAGCGCCGAGAGGCTCGCGAGCGCGCGCGCGGTCACGTGCGGCACCGGGCGGAAGCCGGCGCGGCGCAGCCGCGCCGCCAGCGCGACCGCGCCGTGGTAGGGCTGCCCCATCGGCTGGCTGATGAAGACTTCCGTTCCGGGATCGAGGTAGCCCGCGCACTCGGCGATATCCGCCGCGTCGTGCGCCGAGATCTCGAGCGAAGCGCCCTCGACCAGCGCGGCGATGGCGCCATGCTCGGCCTGCGCCGGAGAGGGGGTGGCGGAACGGTCGATCACGGGTGTGGACATGGACAGTTTCTTCCGCATCAGGGGCCGGGCTAGTCGCGCTTTCGCGAGACGACGAACGACTCGTCGAGGAACCAGAGTCCGCCGTGGCGGTGCAGCACCTCGCTCGTCGCCTCGAGGTAGCGGCGGTCGCCCATGACCTCGGCGAGGCGCCCGTCCTCGATCTGGTTCACGTACACCGCGGCGTTCCACGCGGCGAGCAGCGTCGACGTGCCGATCGTGTCGCCGATCTCGCTCGGCAGCGTGTGCATGTCGTAGCGGAACAGCGAGCGGTTGTCCGCGTAGGCGTTGAAGTTGAGGTCGCGGCCGTCGTTGCCGAGCTCGGCGCGCGTCGCCTTGAGCAGCGCGTGGCGGTCGTGCTGGAACGGGTTCTCGCCGGGCCAGACCTTCTGCACGATCTCGAGGCCCGGGTCGGCTCCATGCGAATGGATCGCGAGCAGCCGCCCCGCCGGCGCCAGGCTGCGCGCGAGCGGCGCGAGCACGGCGCGCGCCTTGAACTCGAGCGGCGCGCGCAGGCGGTAGGGCTGCGAGGCGATGACCAGGTCGTAGTCGGCGCGCACGTGTCCGCGCTGCGGCCGGACGGTGTCGAGGAGGAAGCGGTAGTCCTCGCGGTAGATCACGAGGACGACCGGCTTCTCGTACACGGGGTTGCCCGCCTTCCCGATCGTCGCCCGCCAGTTGTCGGCGAGGAAGCCCTGCAGGTCGGTGATCTGCTGCTCGAACTCGCTCGCGGTGTTGCCGGTCAGCGCCAGCTCGCGCCACACCATGCTGGTCGCCGCGGTCACCGAATCGGGCGTCAGCCACGGCGCCTCGGAGTACCGAAGGTTGGTGATGACCAGGACCGTGGCGGGGTGCTCGTAGAACCGATCGGGCATCTTCTCCAGGGCCAGGCGCACGTCCTCGAGCGAAATCTCCTTCCCCACGATGTAGAACGGCATCGTCGGGAAACGCGTGTGCATCGAGCGCATGACGCGCGCGAGCACCGTGCCGTCGCCGACGCCCGCGTCGAACAGCCGCACGGCGGGCGGGCGCGGGTGGATGCTCGCGAGCTCCATTCCGACGCGCTGCGCGACCACCCATTTCTCGCTGCAGGTGTTGACGAAGAGCAGGTACTTCTGGCGGTTGTCGTAGAAACGGAAGTTGTGCGCGCCGTTCACGGGCGCGGCCATGGGGGCCTGCGCCGCGACCGCGGGCGCTGCCGCCGGGCGCAGCTCGCCCGCGGCGGCGCGCAGCCGGGCGAAGTTGCGGCCCTCGAGGTTCGGGTTCTGGCGGATGAAGGAGCGCACGCGCTCGGCGGTGTCGGTGGTGATGCGGCCGCCGATGCGCAAGCGGCTGACGAGCTTGCCGTCGTTGACCGCGCGCCGGCCGAAGGTGGACTCCGCCATGCCGACGCGGCGGCAATAGTCCGAGATCTCGGTCAGAAGCTGCTCGGCTTCCACGGGGCGGTCCGTCCTCCAGCCCCAATTAGATGCCCCTGTACCGAGAAAGGTCAACCACATTCGGTCCCATCGCGAGAGTGGGACGATTCGTGGGCAGGCCTGTATATCAGTTTGAATGGACTAGGTTAAGCGACCCAGGCGAGTGGGCATAGGCAAGCGCCAAGTCCCTGAGAAACAGGCGCTTCCCACGCTCGGACGAGTCAGACGTGGGCAACTTCGGGGAGCGCCGCGCCGCCCGCGACAGCGGCCCGCATCGCGTCGTCGACATGCTCCAGCCAGACGAACTCGAGCTTCTCCTTCGCCTCGGCCGGCACCTCTTCCAGGTCCTTGCGGTTGCGAGACGGGAGCATGACCGTGCGGATCCCGGCGCGCATCGCGGCCAGCACCTTGTCCTTGATGCCGCCGACCGGCAGCACCAGGCCGCGCAGGCTGATCTCGCCCGTCATGGCGGTGTCGCTGCGCACCGGCCGGTCCGCGAACAGCGACGCGAGGGCGATGAACATCGCGACGCCCGCGCTCGGGCCGTCCTTCGGGATCGCGCCCGCCGGGACGTGGATGTGCACGTCGGTCTTCTCGAATCCCGCGGGGTCGATGCCGAGCCGCGCCGCGCGCGACTTGACCAGCGTGAGCGCGGCCTGCGCGCTTTCCTTCATGACCTCGCCCAGCTGGCCCGTGAGGATGAGCCTGCCGCCGCCCGGCGTTCGCGTCGCCTCGATGAACAGGATGTCGCCGCCGACCGGCGTCCAGGCGAGCCCGGTCGCCACGCCCGGCGAGCCGGCACGCAGCGCCACCTCGTTCTCGAACCGTGCCGCGCCGAGAATCGCCGCGAGGTCGGCCTCGTCGATGCGCACGCGCGTCGCCTTGCCCTCCGCGATGGTCACCGCCGCGCGCCGCGCCACCGCGCCGATCTGGCGCTCGAGCGAGCGCACCCCGGCCTCGCGCGTGTAGTCGCGAATGACCGCGGCGAGCGCCGCGTCGGTGATCTCGAGCTGGTCGGCTTTCAGGCCGTTCTCCTCGAGCTGGCGCTTCAGGAGATAGCGGCGCGCGATCTCGCGCTTTTCCTCCTGCGTATACCCAGTCAGCTGGATGATCTCCATGCGGTCGCGCAGCGGCCCCGGGATCGCGTCGAGCACGTTCGCCGTCGTGATGAACAGCACCTTCGACAGGTCGTAGGGCACCGCGAGGTAGTTGTCCCGGAACGTGTTGTTCTGCGCCGGGTCGAGCACCTCGAGCAGCGCCGCCGACGGATCGCCGTGGATGCCGGCGCCGAGCTTGTCGATCTCGTCGAGCATGAGCACGCAGCCGCGCGTGCCGCACTTCTTCAGCGCCTGGACGATGTTGCCCGGGAGCGCGCCGATGTACGTGCGCCGGTGGCCACGGATCTCGGCCTCGTCGTGCACGCCGCCGAGCGACACGCGCGTGAACTTGCGCCCGAGCGCGCGCGCCACGCTCTGTCCGAGCGAGGTCTTCCCGACCCCCGGGGGACCGACGAAGCACAGGATCGGCCCGTGCCCGGTCGGGTTCAGTTTGCGCACCGCGAGGAACTCGAGGATGCGCTTCTTGATCGTCTCGAGCCCGTAGTGGTCCTCGTCGAGGATGCGACGCGCCTCGGCCATGTCGATCCGGTCGGCCTCGGGATCCTTCCACGGCAGCTCGATCAGCCAGTCGAGGTAGGTGCGCACCATCGAGTGCTCGGCGGAGGATTCGGACATGCGCTCGAGGCGCTTGAGCTCCTTGGTGGCCTGCTTCTCGACCTCCTCGGGCATGCCGGCCTCGGCGATCGCCTTGCGCAATTCCTCGATCTCGGCGGCGGCGTTGCCCTCCTCGCCCTCGCCCAGCTCCTTCCTGATGGCCTTCATCTGCTCGCGCAGCAGGTACTCGCGCTGCCGCTCGTCGATGCTCGCCTTGGTCCGCTCGTCGATCTCCTTCGAGAGCTTCAGCACTTCGATCCTGTTCGCGAGCAGCTTCAGCACCGCGTCGAGCCGCGGCTCGAGGCCGATCGTCTCGAGCACCGACTGCTTCTCGGCGGGCGTCGCGTCCATGAAGCCGGCCACGAGGTCGGCGAGCGTGCCCGGCGCCTTCATCGTCTGAACCGTGGCGGCAAGCTCGGGCGGCGTCTGCGGCAGCAGCTCGAGCGCCTCCCCGGCGCGCGCCTTCAGCTGCAGGAAGCGCGCCTCGATCTCCTTGCTCGTTTCCGCCGGCTCGGCGATGCGCTGGACGCGCGCGGCGAGGAACGGGTAACCGAAGAGATACTCGAGGATCTGGAAGCGCGCCTGGCCCTGGCACACGATGTGATGCGAGCCGTCGGGCGTGGTGACGTAGCGCAGGATCCCGGCGACCGTGCCGATGCGCGTGAGATCGTCCGCGGTCGGGAGCTCGGCCTCGGGGTTGCGCTGCAGGAGGAGGCCGACCGGGCGCTCGGACTTCATCGCCGCCTGCGCGGCTGCGATCGATCCCTCCCGGCCGAGCGAGACCGGCAGGATCATTCCCGGGAACATGACGAGGTTGCGCACCGGGATCAGGATGAGCGCGTCGTCGGGCAGCGAGACGTCGCCGCCGCTGCGCGCGGCGGGCGCGGCGTTCACGCCCGCGTCGGTCGCCGACCGGTTCGATTCGAGTGCGGAGTTGATCTCGTTCATGTCAGCTTTCTCATGCCGAGCACGAGGCAGCCGCTCTCCACCACCTGCTGCAGCACCTGGTAATGACCCGCGGGCAGCGTGATGCGGCGCTCGAAGCGGCCGTACGGGATCTCGAGGCGATGGATGCGCGCCCCGCGCGCGGCCGGCGGCAACGGCCGCGCGCCGCGCACGACGAGCGTCGCGCCGTCGATGATGGTCTCCATGTGGTCGGCAGGCACGCCCGGCAGCGCGAGGAAGATCCACAGGTCGTCGCCGGCCTGGTAGACGTCGACCGGCGGCTCCCACGGCGCATCGGCCGCGCCGATCTGGAAGAACTGGCGCTGGAGACGCTCGGCGGACTGCAGCATCTCCAGAGCCTCGGCCCACATCCAGGATCTGGGATCTCGGGAACGCATCGCCTCGGTATGACCCCCGGTTTCTCCGGAGATTCAAGCACCGCGGCCCATCCACGGATTGATCCGGATCAAACCGGTAAATGGGGACGAAAAAAGACCCCACAAGCGCCGCTCAGTCGCGGCGGCCGACCATGTCCTCCGGGCGCACCCAGGCGTCGAACTGCTCGGCGGTGACGTAGCCCAGCGCGAGCGCCGCCTCGCGCAGCGTCGTGCCCTCGGCGTGCGCCTTCTTGGCGATCTTCGCCGCCTTGTCGTAGCCGATGCGGGGATTGAGCGCCGTGACGAGCATGAGCGAGCGGCGCATCAGCTCGGCGATGCGCTCGCGGTCGGGCTCGATGCCGGCGGCGCAGTTCTTCCGGAAGCTGTCGCAGCCGTCGGCGAGCAGGCGCGCGCTCTGCAGGAAGTTCTGGGCGATGAGCGGCTTGAAAACGTTCAGCTCGAAGTTGCCCGACGCGCCGCCGATGTTGATCGCGACGTCGTTGCCCATCACCTGGGCGCACAGCATCGTCATCGCCTCGGACTGCGTCGGATTCACTTTTCCGGGCATGATCGAGCTGCCCGGCTCGTTCTCGGGGATCGTGATCTCGCCGATG
>DATDMW010000031.1:0-3225 GCA_036518595.1 Burkholderiales bacterium | reverse complement strand
GGCTTCTATCACCTCGCGCTCGCCACGCGCGTGCCGCTCGGCCTCGCCTTCATCGATTACGGCAGGCGCGAGATCGGCATCGGCGCGTATCTCGAGCTGACCGGGGACGCCGCAGCCGACATGGCCGCGATCGCCGCCTTCTATGCCGAGCGCATTCCCGAGGACGTCCATTCGCGCGCCACGTTCGAGCGCTGGCGCAGGCACGACGAGCGCGCGCACCCGAAGCGCCTGTTCATGACCCGCGAGCTGCTGATGCGGCATGCGGCCAGCTCGGTGACCGAGGCGCTGTTCCCCGACACGCTGTCGATCGCGGGCGCCGCGTTGCCGCTCAAGTACCGCTTCGCGCCGGGCCATCCGCTCGATGGCCTGACGCTGACCGTCCCGCTCGCGCTGCTGAACCAGATCGACGAAGCGACGCTGTCGTGGCTCGTGCCCGGCATGGTTCGCGACAAGGTCACGCTTTACCTTCGCTCGCTGCCGAAGGCGTGGCGCAACCGGCTGGTTCCGCTGCCCGACGCGGTCACCGACTTTCTCGAGCGTTCGCCGCGCCACGACAAGGCGCTTGGCGATGCCTTGCGCGACTACCTGCAGGAACGCCTCCGGGAAGCGCCGCCGGCGGAGGCGTTTCGCGACGTCGAGCTGCCGCCGCATCTTGCGGTCAACGTTCGCGTCGTCGACGCGTCGGGGCAGGAGCTCGCGATGGATCGCGACGTCGCGGCGCTGCGCGCGCGGCTTTCCGAGGCGGCGCGGCTCGAGTTCGCCGCCGAAGGGCCGGCGTTCGAGCGCCGCGGCCTGCGGCAATGGGAATTCGGCGAGCTGCCCGAGTCGTTGTCGATGCGCCGCGACGGCCAGCGCAGAACCGGCTATCCGGCGCTCGTCGACGAGACCGACGGCGTGGCACTCGTGCTGCTCGACACGCGCGAGGCCGCGCTGGCGGCGACGCGCAAGGGTGTCGTGCGCCTGATCGGCTTCGAGCTCGGGGATTCGCTTGGGCGAATGGTGAAGGCTGCCGGATGGGCACCGATCGCGATGGCGCTCCGGGGCGTCGTGCCGCTCGACAGCCTGCAAGAGGATTTTGGGCACGCCGTCGCGGACCGGGCGTACGTGGGCGACGACGGGCTGCCGCGCGATCGCGGCGCGTTCGTCGCGCAGGTGAAGCGCGCCCGCGCGCGGCTTCCGGCCGTCTTCGACGCGACGCTTGCGACCACGTCGGCGATCGCATCGGCGCACCACGCGTTGTCGCAGAAGATCGCCGCGTTGCCCGCGGCGCAGAAAATGCTCGCCGCCGAGGCGAAGGCGCAGCGCGATGCGCTCGTCTACCCGGGCTTCCTCGCCGCCACCCCCTGGCCGCAACTCGCCCACCTGCCGCGCTTCCTCGAAGCGCTGACGCGCCGCATCGACCGTTACGCGCAGAATCCCGAACGTGACCGGCGCCACGCGGCGCAGGTGGGCGCGTGGTGGGCGCGCTACCGCGAGCGCGCGGAAGCCGAGCGCCGCGCGGGGCGCTTCTCGCCCGCGCTCGACGATTTCCGCTGGCTCATCGAGGAGCTGCGCGTGTCGCTCTTCGCGCAGGAATTGCACACGAGCGTACCGGTATCGCAGAAGCGGGTGGAAAAGGCATGGCAGGCGCTGCCTCCCTCGGGCGCGAGGCGTTGATTGGTGGCATACAATGCGTCCCCGTGCTAGAGTCGAAACGCCAATGAAGCCGGCAGCAAGCCTGTGCCTTCCCCAAACGTAACGACCCACGTTGCGCCGGCTCGCCGTCCCGTGCCCCGGGAGCTGGCGAAAATCCTCGCGGATTGCCGCGACATCACGGTCCACCGGCTGTTGCTGTCGTTCACGGCGCTTTGCGACCGCGTCTGCGACATGCTGATGGAGCGTGCCGGCCGTTCGGTCGTCCGCGACGAGCAGCAGCTGTTCCTCGAGGCGCGGCAGGTCCTGATCGGCGGCCGCGCGGGCCTGATGTCCGAGTTCGAGAAGCGGTTGCGCTCCCGGATCGAAGACCAGGTGTCGGGCCGCGCGGACGAGCGCGCCGACTTCTCCAAGGCGGACGCGACGAAGCTGGCGCTCGTCGATCTCAAGATCGTCGACGAGTCGGTGATCGTCGGCAACATCGTGCGCGTGGTCGAGAACGTATGCCACGACGAGCTCGTCGCGCTGAACCGTGGCATCGGCCATCTCCTCGGCAAGTCCGTCGTCGAGAACGCGGCGAACCCGCTCGGTCCCGAGACGATCGTCCGCGCCTTCGCCGAGGCGCTCGACACGCTTTCCGCCGAGCCGCGCGTCAAGTTCCAGATCCTGAAGGAGCTGAACCAGGCGCCGCTCGGCGAATTCGCGTCGATCTACGGCGACGTGAACCGCCATCTCGCCAACTTGCGCATCATCCCGCCCACCGCCGGGCGCAAGCCGGCAGCGCCGCGCGGCAGCAGTCCCGCGCCGCGCAAGCGTGAAGGCGGCGACAAGCCCGACGCGCCGCAACCGTCCGAAACGGACGTGATGGCGATGTTCCGCCGTGCCGCGTCGCATGGCGGCTTCCCGCTCGCGGGCCATCCCGCGCCGCCGACGCGCGTGTACCCGTCGCTGCCGCCGACGCCGTCGGGCTACATCCCCGGCAATCCGATCGTCGCCACGCCGGGCCTGCGCGAAGGGCTGACGCGGCTGCAGGCGGGCCAGACCGACTTCAACGTCGAGGGCATGCAGGTCGCGTTCTCGGGCATTCCCGAGGGCACGCACAACGTGCTGCGCGACCTGCAGGAATCGCCGCTCGGCCAGCGCGCGAATCAGCTCGAGGCGATGACGATCGAGATGGTCGCGATGCTGTTCGACTTCATCTTCGACACGCGCGACCTGCCCGACGGCATCAAGGCACTGCTCGCGCGGCTGCAGATTCCGGTGCTCAAGGTCGCGATGCTGGACGGCGCGTTCTTCGCGAAGAAGACGCATCCGTCGCGGCTCTTGGTCAACGCGCTCGCGGCCGCGGGCCTGGGGTGGTCGCCCGCGATGGGCCAGGAGGATCCGCTCTATCGCAAGATCGAGAACATCGTGCATCGCGTCATCGACGGCTTCGGGGAGAACCTCGGCCTGTTCGACGAGCTGCGCGGCGAGCTCGAGGCGTTCCTCGCGTCCGAGGAGCAGGCGGCCGAGGCGAATTTCTCGACGACGGCCGAGGCGATCAACGAGGATGATCGCAAGGACCTTGCGAGCGTCATCGCGAAGTCCGAGGTC
>DATDMW010000030.1:0-20076 GCA_036518595.1 Burkholderiales bacterium | reverse complement strand
GACAAGCTCACGCGCTACTCGCTCCTCACCGGGAACGGCGATCCCTACATCTGGGACTTCGGCAGCGCCGCCAAGCACCATCGCCTGTACGCGCCCTGGCTGCACGTCGATCACTGCAAGGCCGGGCTGCTCGGCCTGCGCGGCGCGACGGGAGGCGACATCACGCTCTTCCGCGAGGCGGCGAAGGAGATCAAGGGCATCCTCGACGCCGAGGGCGTGGGCGACATGCCGCTCGGCCTGGACGTGGTCGAGCCGCCGATGCTGTTCGAGCTGCAGAAGCTCGGCATCGAGGTGCGCGATGGCCAGCAGGTGATGCTCGCCGCGCGCGAGGTGAAGAACATCGACGAGCTGACGCTGCTCAACATGGCCTCGGCCATGGTCGACGGCGTGTACCAGGACATCGCCGAGGCGTTGAAGCCCGGCGTGCAGGAGTCGCAGATCGTCGCGCTCGCGACCAAGCGCCTCTACGAGATGGGCTCCGACTGCGTCGAGGCGATCAACTCGATCTCGGGCGAGCGCTGCTCGCCACACCCGCACAACTTCACCGATCGGCTCATCCGCCCGGGCGACCAGGCGTTCTTCGACATCATCCAGTCCTTCATGGGCTACCGCACGTGCTACTACCGCACGTTCAACGTCGGCAAGGCGACGCCCGCGCAGCGCACCGCGTACCGCAAGGCGCGCGAGTGGATGGACAAGGCGATCGAGCTGCTCAAGCCCGGGATGACCTCGGACCGGATCGCGCGCGCGCTGCCCGAGGCGAAGGACATCGGCTTCTCCTCCGAGATGGAGGCGTTCGGGCTGAACTTCTGCCACGGCCTCGGGCTCGGGCTGCACGAGCGGCCGCTGATCTCGCGCCTCACGTCGCTCAAGGAGCCGATCGAGCTCAAGGCCGGCATGGTGTTCGCGGTCGAGACCTACTGTCCCGCGACCGACGGCTACTCCGCGGCGCGCATCGAGGAGGAAGTCATCCTCACGCCGCAGGGCGCGAAGATCATCTCGCTCTACCCGGCGGACGAGCTGCCGATCGCCAATCCATATTGATCGCATCGAGGCAAAGGAAGACGTAATGGCTGAAAGGAAACCGAAGATCGGCTGGATCGGCACCGGCCGCATGGGATTCGAGATGGCGCAGCGCCTGGCGCAGGCCGGCTGCGACATCAGCGCCTGGAACCGCACGCGCGCGAAAGCCGAGCCGCTCGCGAAGGACGGCGCGAAGATCGCCGCCGACCTGCCGTCGCTCGCCGGCTGCGACATCGTGTTCGTGATGGTGTCCACCTGGAACGACGTGAAGGAAGTCGTCTCCGGACCGGCGGGACTGCTATCGAAATCGCAGCCGGGGAAAGGCCCGGCGCCGCGCATCGTCGTGGAGTGCTCCTCGATCTCGCTCGAGGGCTCGGCCGAGCTGCGCCAGATCCTGAAGCCGTACGGGACCGAATACGTGGCGTCGCCGGTGTCGGGCAACGCCAAGGTCATCAAGGCCGGGAAGCTGACGTTCGTGTGCTCGGGTCCGAAGAAGGCCTACGAGGAAGTCGCGCCGCTGCTCGCGAGAATCGCCCCGCTCGGCGGCTCGTACGTCGGCGAGGGCGAGCTGTCGCGCATCGTGAAGATCTGCCACAACGTGATGCTCGGCGTGGTCACGCAGTGCATGGCTGAGATCACCGTGCTCGCGGAGAAGGCGGGCGTCCCGCGCCACGCCTTCCTCGAGTTCCTGAACAAGAGCGTGATGGGATCGACCTTCACGCGCTACAAGGCGCCCGCGTTCGTCAACCTCGACTTCCACGTCACCTTCACGCCGTACCTGCTGCGCAAGGACCTCGACCTGGGGCTCGAGGCCGGGCGCAAGTTCGAGGTGCCGATGCCGCTCGCGTCGATCACGCGCGACCTGATCCAGTCGATGATGGGCCGCGGGATGACCGAGGAGGACTTCTCCAAGCTGCTCGTGCAGCAGGCGCAGGCGTCCGGCCTCGCGCTGCAGCCCGAGAACGTGAAGGTGGGCGACGGATTGTCGTCCTGATCGGGGAGCGTCGATGCGATTGTTCCTCGCGATCGTGTTCGCGCTGGCCTCGGCGGCGGCCGGCGCCGAGTGCGTGCCGTACGAAAGCGAAGCCACGCTGAAGGGGATCGTCCATTTCAGGGTCGCCCCGGGCGCTCCAAATTACGAGAACATCGAGGCTGGCGATCGCGCGGAGCGCCAGCCCATTCTCGATTTGTACGAGCCGACTTGCATCGAAGGCCAGCGCGGCGGCATCACGATCACCCGCCAGGTCCTGTCGGTGCAGCTGCTGCCGCCGCCGGGGTCCCGGCTCGCCTCCCTGGAGAACCGTCCCGTGACGGTCATCGGTACGATCTCCGGGCGCATGACGGTCAACGCGAAGGTCCCGGTGCTGATGAGAATGACGTCGGTGCGCGCCGACCCTCGACGCTAGCTCGCTTCCGCTCGCGAAGAGCCCGGGAGATCCAATGAGGAAGAACGCGTGGCTCCTGCTTGCCGCCCTGCTCTGGGCGCAAGTCGCCCGGCCGCAGACGACCGATGTGCTCATCGAGGTGAACACGGGACGCACCGAAGGCGTATTCACGAAATCGCCCGTGCTCGAGCGGGCGATCCTGGCGATGCCCGCCAGGCCCACCGACACCGCGCTGCTGTACTTCCGCGGCTACCCCGGCATCGCGAGGATCCAGTCCGCCGCCGACAAGCAGCGCAACCTGCAGCCGTTCATGCGCAAGAATCAGCAGATCCTCGCCGAGGAGGGCATTGCGCTGGTGGTCGTCGACTGTCCGACCGACCAATGGGGCGGGAACTCGCCCAAGCCGACCGCCTGCTTCGACGGCTATCGCTCCTCGCAGCAGCACGCGGACGACGTGAGGAAGATCATCGCGAAGCTGAAGAGCGAGCACGGATTCACCCGGATCTACATCATGGGGCACAGCATGGGGTCGGTGAGCTCTCGCTGGCTCGCGAAGAATCTCGGCACCGAGATCAGCGGCAGCATCCACTCGGCGTCGATGAACCGGCGCACGGGCGACGGCTTCGCAGGCTCGGTGTCCGGCTTCCCCTACGGGGAGATCAAGGCGCCGGCGCTGCACGTGCACAACGAGAACGATGCCTGTCCATACACGCCCTATTCCGCGGTCAAGGCGTACGCGGGCGAGAACCTGGTGACGGTGCGGGGCGGGACGCCCCACGGAGATCCGTGCGGCGGCGGCCATTTCCACTCGTTCGAGGGGCGCGAGGAGGCCGTGGTGCGGGCGATCGTCGCGTGGATCAAGACCGGCAAGGTCGAGCGCTTCGTCGGGGAGTGACAGAACATGGCGGGCTATTCGGGAACGCCGCTCGCAGGGAAGCTCGGCCTCAAGCCGCCGATGACCCTGGTTGCGCTGAACGCGCCGCTTGAATATCCCTCCTGGCTCGGCAAGCTTGCGCCCGGAATCGATCTCGCTTCCAAGGCGAGCGCACCGCTGCGCGCCGTACACCTGTTCGCGACGAATCGCGGCGCCCTGGAAAAGCAGCTCGCCTCGCTGCGCAAGCGCCTCGAGCAGACGGGGTTCGTCTGGGTGTCCTGGCCGAAGAAGGCTTCGAAAGTGCCGACCGACATCACCGAGGACGTGATCCGCGCGGTCGCGCTTCCGCTCGGCTTCGTCGACGTCAAGGTGTGCGCGGTCAGCGAGGTCTGGTCCGGCCTGAAGCTCGTCATCCGCAAGAGCGAGCGGACGTCTTAGAACACGGACGGCCTCCAATGCCGACGCGCTTCGGAAGCGGCGGCGCGATGTGCGACAATTCGCCCTCTCGGCCGTACCAACCGTTCCCGCCATGGGTGACAAGTATCCCGTCGTCAAGGTCGCCGCCGTCCAGGCGGCTTCGGTCTTCCTGGACCGCGAAGGATCGACCGAGAAGGCGTGCCGGCTGATCCGGGAAGCGGGCCGGAACGGCGCGCGCGTGATCGGCTTTCCCGAGGGCTTCATCCCCGCGCATCCGGTCTGGTATCACCACCATGCAGCCACGGGCGCGGTCGCCAACGAGCTCGCGGCGGCGCTGTTCCGCAACTCGGTCGAGATTCCCGGGCCGGAGATCGACGCGTTGTGCGCCGCGGCGCGCGATGCGAAGGCCTACGTCGTGGTCGGCGTCTGCGAGAAGCTGCCGCGCACCATCGGCACGATGTTCAACACGCAGGTCTACATCGGCCCCGACGGGACGCTCCTCGGCAAGCACCAGAAGCTCGTTCCGACCGTCGGCGAGCGCCTGGTGCACGCGGGCGGCTTCGGCGACACCTTCGGCGCCTTCCAGACCGAGTTCGGCCCGATGAGCGGGCTGATCTGCGGGGAGAACTCGAATCCGCTCGCGGTGTTCGCGCTCACCGCCGAGGGCACGCGCATCCACGTGATGAGCTGGCCGAACCATTTCCCGACGAGCGGCGACCCGATGCGCAATCGCGTGCTGGTCGACTCGCAGGCGTTCGCGCAGATGAGCAAGGCCTTCGTCGTCTCGGCTTGCGGCACGGTGGACGAGGCCATGATCGGGATGCTGAAGGTCGGCCCCGAGGCCGAGAAGTTCCTGCGCAGCCCCGATTGCTGCGGCGGGAGTGCGATCGTCGCGCCGAACAGCCGCGTGCTCGCGGGCCCGATGGGCCCGGAGGAGGGTATCCTGTACGCCGAGTGCGACATTGCGATCGGCGTCCAGGCCAAGCTGCGGCACGATTTCGCCGGTCACTACAACCGGCCCGACGTGTTCCAGCTGCACATCAACCGCGCGGCGCCGCGCCTGTACACGGTGCACGGCGAGAGCGAGACGCCGGCGCTCGGGGAAGCCGGGCAGCCGCGGCTGCCGGCGGGCTTCGAGAAAGTCGAGCTGAAGAAATGAGCGCCCCCGTTCTCGATTGCCGCCGCCTGCCGCCTGCCGACGCCGCACGCGCGATCGTCGAGCGCTTCAACGCGCTCGAGCCGGGAGCCCGGTTCGAGGCGCTGGTCGCCGACTACGGGCCGCCGCTGCGCGTGTCGCTGCTCGAGGCGGGCATCCGCCACGCCGCGGAGCTGACCGCCGAGCGCGGCCGCCGGCTCGCGATCCGGCGCGGCGCAGTGCCCGCCCAGGGAACGATCCCGGGCGTGCACCACGTCGTGACCGACGGCGACTCCGTGTGGACCTGCGAGCGCGGCGAGCGCGTCGCGCGCATCGGCGTCGGCGGCGAGCCGGTCGCGGTCGCGCGCGTCGCGCGCAAGGCTTCGCATCTCGCGCTCGAGCACCGCTCCGGAACCCTGTTCATCGCCGACGCGCAAGGCAACGAAGTGATCGCCCTGCACGCCGCGGACCTGCGCGTGATCGCGCGCTGGCGCGCGCCGGGAGGCCCGCAGCTGCCCCTCGCCGCGCCCGACGGCGTCGTCTGCGTCACGGGAGGAGGCACCGGCACGCTGACCATCGCGACGCCGCGGCGCGGCGGATACAGCGAGCGCACCGTGGAGGTCGGCACGTGTCCGCACGACCCGCTGCTCGACCCCGACGCGGCCCACGTTCTCGTCCCCTGCGCGGGCGACGGCGAGCTGGTGAAGGTGCGCCTCGCCGACGGCCGCATCGTCGGGCGCACGCGGGTGGGCGAGGGCCCGTCGCACCTCGCGCGCCGGGCCGACGGCCGCGTGTACTGCGCCAACAGCTGGGACGGCACCGTCGCCTGTGTCGGTACCGAGGGCGAGATCGTCGCCGCCGCGCCGAGCGGCGGCTGGGCCCACGCGATCGACGTCAGCCCTGACGGGACGCGCGTCTTCGTCGCGAACTTCCTCGACGACACCGTGTGCGTCTTCGACGCCGAAACGCTCGAGCGAGTGGCCCTGATCGAGACCGGCCCCTATCCGCACGGGCTCGACGTCTCGCCCGACGGACGGCACGTCGTCGTCACCGCGTTCGGCGGCGCGGAGATCCAGGTGCTCGACGCGCGTACGCCGCGCGAGCTGGGACGCGTCGCGGTGGGACGGGGTTCGTCGCACACGGCGTTCTGCGCCGGCATGGCCTGGGTGGGCTGCTCGGTCGACGATCATATCGCCTGCGTAGACCTTGCTAAACTGTCGGCCACCAGGCAGATTTCGATCCACTGAACTTTCGCAGGAGACCCCATGGCCAAGCAGAGAATCAGCTACGTTGCGCTCGACAAGATGGACGCGCAGATGCAGAAGGAGATGGACCGCTGCCGGCGCGAAGGCACGCCGCGGCCCGAGAGCTCGGCCGTGCGCGCGCACGTGCCGGCTTGCTTCTGGTTCTTCGCCAACTCGTGGCGCGACATCTTCAGGAACGGCGTGCTCGACCACGCGATCAAGGAGCTGTGCCGGCTGTACGTGTCGCGCTCGGTCGAGTGCGAGTACTGCGGCAACCAGCGCTCGGTGCGCGCGACGACGAGCGGCGCCGTGATCGAGGATCACGTCAAGGACCTGCTCAACTTCGAGAAGTCCACGAAGTACGACGATCGCCAGAAGGCGGCGCTCGCATACGCCGAGGCGATCGTCTGGCGCACCGAGACCGACGACGCCTTCTGGGAGCGCATGAAGCGGCACTTCAGCGAGCCCGAGCTCGTGGAGCTCGGCTGCATGATCGGGCTCACGCTCGGACAGCAGAGCTGGCTGCGGCTGCTCAACATCGAGCATCACCAGGTGCTCGCCGACACGTCGGCGTCGATGGCCCCGGGGTACGAGACGATGGATGCGCTCAAGAAGACCAAATCGGCCGACGACTACTGGGCCGGCAAGAGCAAGAAGAAGAAGACCGAAACGGCCGCATGACACAAGCGAAGAGGAGAGAGAGATGAAAGCATCCAGGGCGGCGCTCGCCGTCGTCGCTGCGCTCGCGGTCGCAGGTGCCGTGCACGCGCAAAGCTATCCGTCCGGGCCGGTGAAGGTCATCGTGCCGTTCACCGCGGGCAGCGCAACCGACATCATGGCGCGCACGGTCGGCGAGAAGCTCTCGAGCGCGCTCGGCAAGCCCGTGATCGTCGAGAACCATCCCGGCGCTGGCGGCACGATCGGCATCAACCTGGTCGCGAAGGCCGCGCCCGACGGGCTGACGCTCGGCGTCGTGTCGACGGGACACACGGTCAACCACGTCCTGTACAAGGATCTTCCCTACGACACGATCAGGGATTTCGCCGGCGTGTCGCCGCTCGCGACGCTGCCCAGCGTGCTGATCGTCGCGCCCTCGCTCGGCGTGAAGACGGTGCGCGACCTGGTTGCGCTGGCGAAGTCGAAGCCGGGTCAGCTCAACTACGGCACCGCGGGCGTCGGCAGCGCGGCGCACATCAACCAGGAGAAGTTCAACCAGGCGAGCGGGATCCAGGCAGTGCACATCCCGTTCAAGGGCACGCCCGAGATCCTGAACGAGGCGATGGCGGGCCGCATCGAGATGGCCTGGGTGCCGCTGATCTCGAGCGTCGGCCCGATCCGCGACGGCAAGGTGGTCGCGCTCGCGGTCAGCACGCCGAACCGCTCGGAGACGCTGCCGCAGGTGCCGACGATCAAGGAGGCGGGCTACCCGGGCGGAGAGTTCAATTTCTGGGTCGGGATGCTGGCGCCGGCCAAGACTCCCCGCGCGGTCGTGACACGTCTCAATGCGGAGATC
Source organism: Burkholderiales bacterium (assembly GCA_036518595.1). Taxonomy (GTDB): domain Bacteria; phylum Pseudomonadota; class Gammaproteobacteria; order Burkholderiales; family SG8-39; genus VBDM01. Next base: position 12,485 of record DATDMW010000030.1, on the reverse strand, counting down.
GCCAAGGCGGAGCAGGCGCCCGAAGTCAGGGCGCGGATCGCGAAGCTGGGCGCCGAGCCGATGCCGATGTCGCCCGAGAAGTTCGACGCGTTCATCAAGGAGCAATACGAAGACCTCGGCAAGATCATGCGCGCAGCCGGGGCGAAGCCGCAGTAACGCGGACAACAAATAGGTCCACCGAGGAGAGAGCAGATGAAGATGCTGAAATGCGTGATCGCAGCGGTGACGGCGGCGCTCGCCGGGCACGCGTCCGCGCAGGGTTTCCCCAACAGGCCGGTGCACGTCATCGTGTCGTTCACCGCGGGCAGCTCCACCGACATCGTGGGACGCGTGGTGACGCAGAAGCTCGCCGAGATCTGGGGCCAGCCGGTCGTCGTCGAGAACCGGGCGGGAGCAGGGGGCTCGATCGGCTCGGCCTACGTCGTCAAGCAGCCGCCCGACGGCTACACGCTGCTCGTCGATTCGAACGCGCACACGGTGACGCCGTCGATCTACGCCAAGCTGCCCTACGACGTCTCCAAGGACTTCACCGATATCGCCCCGTTCGCGCTGCAGCCGAACGTGCTCGTGGTCACGGTCGACTCCAAGTACAAGACCCTCATGGACATCGTCAACGACGCGAAGTCCCGGCCGGGCGCGATCAACTGGGGCCACGCCGGCGTCGGCAGTGGCACGCACCTCAACACGGAGAAGTTCATCGCCGCGGCGAATATCAAGGTCACCGAGATTCCATTCAAGGGTACGCCCGAGGTGGTGTCGTCGATGCTGAGCGGCTCGGTCGACTGCTACTGGGCGCCGATCTCCGCGGCGCTGTCGCTGATCAAGGGCGGCAAGCTGCGGCCGCTCGCGGTGAGCACGGCGAAGCGCAACAGCACGCTGCCCGACGTGCCGACCACCGGCGAGGCTGGTGTCCAGGGCGCGGACGCGCCGCTGTGGTTCGCGCTCTGGGGACCGGCGGGAATGGCGCCCGGGCTCGTAAACAAGATCTCCACGGACACGCGCAGGGCGCTGAAGGAGAAGGACGTGCGCGACCGCCTGACGCAGCTCGGCAACGACACCATGGACATGTCCCCCGCGGAGTTCAAGAAGTTCGTCGCGAGCGAAGTCCAGGAGTACGCCCGCGTGGTGAAGAACGCGGGGATCAAGCCGCAGTAAGGTGCCGCGGTAACGTGCTTGCCGGCCGGACTGCTCTGATCACGGGGGCCGGCGGCAATCTGGGCCGCGCGGCGGCGGAGGCGTTCGGCGCCGCGGGCGCCGCGCTCGTGCTCGTCGGCCGCACCGAAGCGTCGCTGCGGCCCGAGTATGGAGCCGGCGACGCGCGCACGATGCTCCTCGGAGCCGATCTGTCGGACGCCGGGGCAGTGGCGGTCGCGGTCGGGCAGGCGCTCGCGCGCTTCCCGCGCATCGACATCGTCTGCAACATCGCGGGCGGCTTCGACATGGGACCCCCGGTACACCAGACCCCGGACGAGCTGTGGCAGCGCATGGTCGACCTCAACGTGCGCACGATGCTCAATACCGTGCGCGCCGTCGTGCCGGGGATGCGCGCGGCGCGCTATGGCAAGATCGTCAACGTCGGCGCGATGGCGGGTCTCGCAGGCAAGGCGCACATGGGCGCGTACGCCGCCGCGAAGAGCATGGTCATCCGGCTCACCGAAAGCATGTCCGCGGAGCTGCGCGACGACGGCATCAACGTCAATTGCGTGCTGCCGAGCATCATCGACACGCCGCAGAACCGGGCGGCGATGCCGAAGGCCGATCCGCGGCGCTGGGTCTCGCCCGCGGCGCTCGCCGACGTCCTGCTGTTCCTCGTCTCGGACAAGTCGGCCCCGATCCACGGCGCCGCGATCCCGGTCACGGGACTGGTCTGAAGCTTCGCCGGGCGCTATGCTTGGCGCCTCCGAGTCATCCTTCGCATCGCCTCCGACATGCCCGAAGCCTTCATCTGCGACGCCGTGCGCACGCCTTTCGGCCGTTACGGCGGCGCGCTATCCCCGATCCGCACCGACGACCTCGCGGCGCTGCCGCTGAAGGCGCTCATGGAGCGCAACGCCGCGCTCGACTGGGCGGCGCTCGACGACGTCGTCTACGGCTGCGTCAACCAGGCCGGCGAGGACAACCGCAACGTCGCGCGCATGGCGTTGCTCCTCGCCGGGCTGCCGCAGGGCGTCCCCGGCGCGACCGTCAATCGTCTGTGCGGCTCGAGCATGGACGCGCTCGGGACCGCGGCGCGCGCGATCCGCGCGGGCGAGACCGAGCTGATGATCGCGGGCGGCGTCGAGAGCATGTCGCGCGCGCCGTTCGTGCTCCCGAAAGCCGAGAGCGCCTTCTCGCGCACGTCCGCGATCGAGGACACGACCATCGGCTGGCGCTTCGTGAACCCGGTCATGAAGGCGAAGTACGGCATCGACTCGATGCCCGAGACGGCCGAGAACGTCGCCGCCGAGTTCAAGGTCGCGCGCGCCGACCAGGACGCTTTCGCGCTGCGCAGCCAGCAGCGCTGGGCGGCGTCGCAGGCTGCGGGCTTCTACCGCGCCGAGATCGTTCCGGTCCAGATCCCGGGGAAGAAAGGCGCGGTGACGACGGTGGATCGCGACGAGCATCCGCGTCCGGACACGACGCTCGAGGCGCTCGCGAAGCTGAGAGGCATCGTGAAGCCCGAAGGCACGGTCACGGCGGGCAACGCCTCGGGCGTGAACGACGGCGCCTGCGCCATGCTCCTCGCGAGCGAGGCGGCGGCGAAGAAGCACCGGCTCGAGCCCAGGGCTCGCGTCCTGGCGATGGCGACCGCGGGCGTCGCGCCGCGCATCATGGGCATCGGCCCGACGCCCGCGTCGAAGAAGGTGCTCGAGAAGACCGGCCTCAAGATCTCGAAGATGGACGTGATCGAGCTGAACGAAGCCTTCGCCGCGCAGGCGCTCGCGGTGACGCGCGCGCTCGGGTTGCCCGACGACGCGCCGCACGTCAATCCGAACGGCGGCGCGATCGCGATCGGACACCCGCTCGGCGCTTCCGGCGCGCGCCTTGTGACGACCGCCGTCGCGCAGCTGCGCGCGACGAAGGGCCGTTACGCCCTGTGCACGATGTGCATCGGCGTCGGGCAGGGCATCGCGGTGATCGTCGAGCGGGTGTGAGTCGCCCGCGCTAGTGCGTGGCGCGAATGATGTAGCCGCCCGACTTCTCGTCGTGCTCGAGCTCGAGGAGCTTGCGCGCCTGCGCTTCCTCGAGCAGCTTGGAGAACGACGAGAAGCCGTAGTACGACTCGTTGAATCCCGGGTTGCGTCGCTTGAGCGCCTGCTTCACCATCGAGCCCCAGATCTTCTCCTCGGGGCCGCGCTCGGCGACCAGCGCGTCGAGCGTGTCGGTCACCATCTCGATCGCCTTCTCCTTCTTGTCGTCGCCGTCCTTGGGCGCCTCGGACGCGTCGGCCGACTGCTGCGGCGCCTTCTCGGTCTGCTTTTTCTTCGCGGGACGGCGCGCGGGCTTCTGGCGCACGAGGTCGTCGTAGAAGATGAACTCGTCGCAGTTGGCGATCAGCAGATCGGAGGTCGAGTTCTTCACGCCCACGCCGATCACCGTCTTGTCGTTCTCGCGCAGCTTGGAGACGAGCGGCGAAAAATCGGAATCCCCGCTGATGATCACGAAGGCGTCGACGTGCGACTTGGTGTAGCAGAGGTCGAGCGCGTCGACGACCATGCGGATGTCGGCCGAGTTCTTGCCCGACATGCGCACGTGCGGGATCTCGATCAGCTCGAACGAGGCCTGGTGCATGTCGGCCTTGAATTCCTTGTAGCGCTCCCAGTCGCAGTAGGCCTTCTTGACCACGATGCTGCCCTTGAGCAGGAGGCGCTCGAGCACCTTGCTGATGTCGAACTTCGCGTACTTCGCGTCGCGCACGCCGAGCGCGACGTTCTCGAAGTCGCAGAACAGCGCCATGTTGATGGTGTCGATGGGATTCGCCATGGGTGGGGAATGGGAGGATGTCCGCGCGGACGCCGCGGCGCGGGCCATTATGTCGGATGGGGATGCCCCGCACAACTTCCGCGTGCCGGCCAGGGTTGAAGTTCCGCGGCGGTCGGAATAGCATCGACCCTTCCGAAGGAGTCCCCCCGAATGCATACCGAGGTCCACGTCCACGGCACCGTTTCGCTCCGGAACGGCGTCACCCAGCCCGAGGTCGAGCAGGCCCTGCGGCCGTGGCTGGATTACGTCGACATCGACGGGCTGGCCGACGCGCGCAGCGCGGTCCAGGACGAGCCCGGCATCGTATTCGACCGCCGTCGCCGGGCGCTCGAGATCTGCTGGACGGGCTACGTCGGCCGCAATTTCCAAAACTCGCTCGATGCGGCCTTCCAGCTGCTCGGACCCTACTCCGAGGAGGCCGTCGCCGTCGAGGTCAGCTATTACCACGAGGACGGTCAGGACGAGCACGGCTGGGTGTTCGTCGGCCCGACGCACGAGGCGATCCACGAGATGCAGCGTCGTCGGCTGGTCGACGACGTCGCGATGCTGCTCGCGCGTCATTTCGGCGACGCCGAGATCGGTGAGGTGTCGGCGCTGCTCAACCAGCTCTTTGCCCGCAAGGCGAGCAGCCCGGCGACCGGGGCCGAGCGCGAGCAGTCGAGAACCATGCGCGTCCCAGGCAAGCGGCACCTGCACTGAGTACCCACTAACTCCGCACGTCCACGCGTCATCGCCAGGGCAGAATGCGCCCTCGGCCGGCCACAGGTCCGACCGCCTTCGCACGGAATTCCCGCGTAATCTCAAGCTGTTGATTTTCTTAAGGCTTTACATGAGGTTTCGCGGATAAGCAGTTAATTCTTAAGACCATTTCAAGTTCAGAAATGTTCTGAGGAACCCTTCTTAAGTATCTGTTGTAGCTGCAAATTTTCACAAACGCGCCTTGACTCGGCGCCATCCTTTCCTCTAAAGTGGTAATAAGTAGAATTTGGTGGGAAACTGTGGTGTTACACAGCAAGCTTTCCGCCACACACAGGAGGACGGGTGTTCCAAGGGGCGACCGAGCTCACTCTCGACGCCAAGGGGCGGCTCGCGGTGCCGACGCGGCACCGGGACGCGCTGCTCTCCGGCGGGCGCGGGCTCGTCCTCACTGCGCACCCGGACGGTTGCCTTCTGCTCTACCCCGGGCTCGCGTGGGAACCGATCGGCGCCAGGCTGCAGGCGTTGTCGAGCTTCAACGAGCAGGCGCGCTGGTGGCAGCGGCTGCTCGTCGGCTTCGCCGAGGAGACCGAGCCCGACGCGCAGGGCCGGGTGCTCATCTCGCCGGCGCTGCGCAAGTTCGCGCATCTCGAGAAGGAGATCATGCTCGTGGGACAGGGGAGCCATTTCGAGCTCTGGAGCGCGCAGGCGTGGGACGAGCGCCTCGCGCGCGCCCTGGGCCAGGTGGGCGCCAACCCGCCGCCGGGCACCGAAAATTTCTCGCTGTGACCGCCGATGCGCACGTCCCGGTGCTCGCGGGCGAGGCCGTCGAGGCGCTCGCGGTTGCGCGCCGTCCGGACGGCGTCTTCGTGGATGCGACCTTCGGCCGGGGCGGGCACAGCCGCCTCATCCTCGAGCGGCTCGGCCGCGTCGGCCGCCTGATCGCCATCGACCGCGATCCGCGGGCCATTACGGCGGCAGCCGGGCTGCGCGACTCGCGCCTGACCGCGGTGCACGCCCGCTTTGCAGCGCTCGACTCGATCCTCCGCGCGCAGGGCGTGGCGGCGATCGACGGCGCGCTCTTCGACCTCGGGGTGTCCTCGCCCCAGCTCGACGACCCGGATCGAGGCTTCAGCTTCCGTTTCGACGCACCGCTCGACATGCGCATGGATCCGACGAGCGGAAACAGCGCCGCCGACTGGCTGGCGCGCGCTACCGAGGGCGACATCAGGGAGGTGTTGAGCACTCATGGGGAAGAACGGTTTGCTAAACAGATTGCAAAGGCGATTGTTGCTGCTCGGCGAGCAGGGCCTGTCCGCAGGACCGGGCAGCTTGCCGCTCTCGTGGGTCAGGCCGTCCGGACGCGTGAGCCGGGGCAGGACCCGGCGACGCGCACGTTTCAAGCTCTACGGATTCACGTCAATCAGGAGCTTGAGGAATTGTCGTTAGCACTGCCGCGCGCGCTCGATGCGCTCGGCGGGGGCGGGCGCCTCGCGGTGATCAGCTTCCATTCTCTCGAGGACCGCATCGTCAAGAACTTCATGCGCGAGGCGGCGCGGCCGTCCGCGCCCGAACGCCTGCCGCTGCGCGCACGCGAGCTGCCGGCGCCGCGCTTGCGCGTGATCGGCAAGCCGATCCGGCCGGCGCCCGCCGAGATCGCCGCCAACCCCCGCGCGCGCAGCGCCGTGCTGCGCGTCGCCGAGAAGCTCGCCTGAGCCGGGGCGCCGAGACGAGCCGCCGATGCTGCGCGTCACGCTGATCCTCCTCGCGGTGCTGGTCGCGTGCGCGCTTGGCCTGATCACGTCGCAGCACAAGGCGCGCAAACTTTTCGCCGAGCTCGAGACCGAGCAGGAGCGCACGCGCGCGCTCGACGTGGAGTACGGGCAGCTGCAGCTCGAGGCGAGCACCTGGTCGACGCAGTCGCGCATCGAGCGCATCGCGAGCCAGCGGCTGCGCATGCGTCACCCCGCGCCCAGCGGCGTCCAGATGGTCGAGCCCCCGAAGAACGAGCCGTGAACTTCGCGCCCAGCCCGGTGCTGACGCTGACGCTGCCGCCGTGGCGCTCGCGGCTGCTGCTGGCCGTGTTCGCCGGCGGCTTCGCCTTTCTGATCGGGAGGGCGGTATACCTGCAGGGCCTGCACAACGACTTCCTGCAGGCGAAAGGCGAATCGCGCTACAGCCGGGTGCTCGAGATCCCGGCGAACCGCGGGCGCATCAGCGACCGCAACGGCGAGCCGATCGCGATCAGCACGCCCGTGAAATCGATCTGGGCCGCGCCCGACGAGGTCCACATGGACAAGCAGCAGGTCGCGCGCCTGGCGTCGCTGCTCGAGCTGTCCCCGCGCGAGATCCAGAAGCGCCTGAAGGATGCACGCGGCGAGTTCGTGTTCCTGAAGCGCCAGGTATCGCCCGAGACCGCCGCGCGCGTCGCCGAGCTCCGGATCCCGGGGCTCTCCGAGAGCCGCGAGTACCGCCGCTACTATCCGCTCGGTGATGTGATGGCGCACGTGCTCGGGTTCACCGGCGCCGACGACGTCGGCCAGGAGGGCGTCGAGCTCGCGTTCCAGGAGCAGCTCGCCGGAAAGCCGGGCAGCCGCCGCGTGATCAAGGACCGGCTCGGGCAGATCGTCGAGGACGTGGAATCGATACGCGCGGCGCAGAACGGCCGCGATCTGGCGCTCGCGCTCGACTCGCGCATTCAGAACGTCGCGTTCACGCAGCTCAAATCGGCGGTACTGCGTCACCGTGCGCGCGCCGGCGCCATCGTCGTGATGGACGTGAACACCGGCGAGATCCTCGCGCTCGCAAACGTCCCGACCTACAACCCGAACAACCGCAGCCGGCTCTCGGGCGCGCAGCTGCGCAACCGCGCGGTCACCGATACGTTCGAGCCCGGTTCCACGCTCAAGCCCTTCACCATCGCGCTCGCCCTGGAGAGCGGTCGCGTGCGCCCCGACACCGTCATCGCGACCGGCTCCGGCAGCCTGACGATCGGTCCGGCCACGATCCACGACGCGCACGCCGAGCGAGCGCTCACCGTCGCGCAGGTCATCCAGAAGTCCTCCAACGTCGGCGCGGCCAAGATCGCGCTGTCGCTGACCGCGCAGTCGATGTGGGAAATGTTCGAGCACGTCGGGTTCGGCGCGCCGCCGGGCCTGGATTTCCCGGGAGAGGCGTCGGGAAAGCTGCGCCCGTACCGCACCTGGCGAACGATCGAGCAGGCGACCATGTCGTACGGGCACGGGATCTCGGTGTCCCTGGTGCAGCTGATCCGCGCCTACAGCATCTTCGCGCGCGACGGCGAGCTGGTGCCGCTCTCGCTGCTCAAAGTCGATGCGCCGCCGGTCGTTCGCCGCGTCGTGTCCGCGCAGACCGCGCGCATGGTGCGCGCCATGCTCGAGCTCGCGGTGCAGCGCGGCGGCACGGCGCCGCGCGCGCAGATCGCGGGCTACCGGGTCGCGGGCAAGACCGGCACCGCGCACAAGCAGGAGGACGGCCACTATGCCACGGACAAGTATGTCTCTTCGTTCGTCGGCTTCGCGCCCGCTTCGCGTCCGCGACTGGCGATCGCGGTGATGATCGACGAGCCGACCGGCGAGTATTACGGCGGCAAGGTGGCGGCACCGGTGTTCGCGGAGGTCATGGCGTCGGCGCTGCGGATCCTCGACGTCGCGCCCGACGCGCCGATCAAGCCGATCGAGCTTCCCGACGAGTCCGACGAAATCAAGGAAAGCGTATAGGTGTGTCCGACACGGTGGAATCGATCCTGCGGCGGCTCGCCGCGCAAGGTCTGCGCGTGACCGGCCTGTCGACCGACAGCCGCGCCATCGCGCCGGGCGAGACGTTCCTCGCCTATCCCGGCGAGCGCAGCGACGGTCGGCGCTTCATCGGCGCCGCGCTCGCGCGCGGGGCCGCGGCCGTCGTCTGGGAGCGCGAGGGCTTCGACTGGAGCGGCGAGTGGCGCGTACCGAACGTTCCGGTGGAGGGCTTGCGCGCGCTCGCCGGGCCGCTCGCGCACGAGGTCTACGGACGCCCGTCGGAGAAGCTGTGGATCATCGGCGTGACCGGTACCAACGGCAAGACCTCCTGCACGCAGTGGATCGCGCGCGCCTGCGGCGAGTGCGGCGCGCGGACCGCGGTGGTCGGGACGCTCGGCACCGGATTTCCCGGAGCGCTCGAGCCTGGCGTCAACACCACGCCGGACCCGGTGCTGCTGCATCGATCGCTCGCGCGGCTGCTCGCATCCGGCGCCCAGGGCGCGGCGATCGAGGTCACCTCGATCGGCCTCGACCAGGGGCGGCTGAACGGCATCGCATTCGGCGCGGCGGTCTTTACCAATCTGTCGCGCGACCATCTCGACTACCACGGCGACATGGAGAGCTACGCGCTCGCGAAGCGGCGGCTGTTCGAGGTGCCCGGATTGCGCCACGCGGTGCTGAATCTCGACGACGTGCAGGGCGTGCAGATCGCCCGCATGCTCGCCGGCGGGCGCGTCAGCCGCACAGGCTACAGCTGCTTCGAGGGCGCGGCCGAGCGCGCGGGTCTCGAGCGCTACGTCGAGGCGCGCGCGATCTCGCTCTCCGCGGACGGCCTCGCGTTCGATCTGCGCAGCTCCTGGGGCGACGCGCGCGTGCGGAGCCGGCTGCTCGGCCGTTTCAACGTATCGAACCTGCTCGGCGCGGCTGGCGCCATGCTGGTCTCCGGCGTGCCGTTCGAGTGCACCGTGTCCGCGCTGGCGCGCATGGAACCGGTCGCCGGGCGCATGCAGCGCCTGGGCGGCGGCCCGGCGCCGCTCGTCGTCGTCGACTACGCCCACAGTCCCGACGCGCTCGAGAAGACGCTCGCAACGCTCAAGGACGTCGCCCGCGCGGGGAGCGGGCGGTTGATCGTCGTGTTCGGCTGCGGCGGCGAGCGCGACCGGGGGAAGCGCCCGCTGATGGGCGCGGTCGCGGCGCGCAACGCCGATCATGTCGTCGTGACCAGCGACAATCCGCGTGGGGAGGAGCCCGGCGCCATCATCGCCGACATCGTCGCCGGGATACCCGGCGCTCACGAGGTGATCGAGGACCGCCGCGCCGCGATCGAGCGCGCGGTCGGCATGGCGAGCGCGGGCGACATCGTGCTGCTCGCCGGCAAGGGACACGAGCCGTACCAGGAGGTGGCCGGGCGTCGCCTGCCGTTCTCCGACGCGGACGAAGCCGAGCGCGCGCTCGCGAGGCGAACGACATGATGAAGGTCAGCGAAGCGGCGGCGGCGATCGGCGCGACGACGCGCGGCGCCGACACGACCTTCGACTCGGTGGGCAGCGACAGCCGCAGCCTTCGCGGCGGCGAGCTGTTCGTCGCGCTGCGCGGCGAGCGCTTCGACGGACACGAGTTCGTGGCCACCGCTCGGCAGCATGGCGCCGTCGCGGCGATGGTGGCCGAGGACGCGGCCGAGTCGGCCGCGCAATCGGGGCTGCCGCTCATTGTCGTGCACGACACGCGCCTCGCGCTCGGCCGCCTGTCGTCGCACTGGCGCGGGCGCTTCGACATCCCGCTCGTGGCGGTGACCGGCTCGAACGGCAAGACCACGGTCAAGGAGATGATCGCCTCGGTTCTGCGCGCCGAGCACGGCGAGCAGCGCACGCTCGCGACCGAGGGCAACCTCAACAACGACATCGGCCTGCCGCTCACGCTGCTCAAGCTGCGCTCGGGACACCGTTGCGCGGTGATCGAGCTGGGAATGAATCATCCGGGCGAGACGGCGTACCTCGCCGCTCTGGCCTCCCCGACGGTCGCCCTCGTGAACAACGCGCAGCGCGAGCACCAGGAATTCATGAAGAGCATCGCCGACGTGGCGAGCGAGCACGGCGCGGTGTTCGCCGAGCTGCGCGCGGGAGGCGTCGCGGTGATCAACGCGGACGACGACTTCGCGGCCTACTGGCGCAGTGCGGTCGTGGGCAGGCCCGCCGCGAGAGGACCGGTGCGCATCGTCGACTTCGGCCTCGATCATCCCGCGCAGGTGACGGGGCGGTATGCGTTCACCGGCTTCGGCAGCGAGATCGCGCTCAGCACGCCGGCGGGGCCCGCTTCGATACGGCTGCAGGTCCCGGGACGCCACAACGTGCTGAACGCGATGGCGGCCGCGAGCGCGGCGATCGCATCGGGCGCCCGCGTCGACGCCGTCGCGCGCGGCCTCGAGGCGTTCCGCGCCGTCAAGGGGCGCATGCAGCGCAAGCCCGGACGCGGCGGCGCGGTGCTCATCGACGACACCTACAACGCCAACCCGGATTCCGTGCGGGCCGCGATCGACGTGCTGACCGCGCAGGCGGGCCGCCCGGTGCTCGTTCTCGGCGACATGGGCGAGGTCGGCGAGCAGGGCGAGGCGTTCCACGACGAGATCGGGCGCTACGCGAAGGCCAAGGGTGTCGTGCGGCTGCTCGCGACGGGGCCGCTCAGCGCGTGCGCGGCGCAAGCCTTCGGCGAAGGGGCGTCGCATTTCGCGCAGTTCGACGCGCTGGTCGCCGCCGCGGTGGGCGAGGCCGGTGCCGGTGCGGTGATCCTGGTGAAGGGCTCGCGCTTCATGCGCATGGAGCGCGCGGTCGCGGCGCTGGTCGAGGAGGCGGCATGCTGCTAGCAATGGCTCAGTGGCTCGCGCAGGACGTCCGCGCGTTCAACGTCTTCGGCTACATCACGCTGCGCGCGGTGCTGGCGGCGATGACCGCCATGGCCATCTCGCTGATCGCCGGTCCGATGGTCATTCGCAAGCTCACGGCCTACAAGATCGGCCAGATGGTGCGCGACGACGGGCCCAAGTCCCATCTCACCAAGGCGGGCACCCCGACCATGGGCGGGGCGCTGGTGCTGCTGTCGATCGTCATCACGACGCTGCTCTGGGCCGATCTCACCAACCGCTTCGTCTGGGTCGTCATGCTGGTCACCTTCGGTTTCGGCGCCGTCGGCTGGGTGGACGACTATCGCAAGGTCGTGCAGCGCAACCCGAAGGGGCTGTCGGCCAGAGCCAAGTTCTTCTGGTCGGCGCTCATCGGGCTCGCCGCCGCCGTCTATCTCGCGTTCGCGGTCTCTGCGCCGTCGAACACTCAGGTGCTCGACCTTTTCATGGCGTGGGTGCGCAGCGGCTTCGAGATGAACCTTCCGCCGAAGGCGGACCTCATCGTGCCGTTCTTCAAGAACATCGCGTACCCGCTCGGCGTCTGGGGCTTCATCACGCTCACCTTCTTCGTGATCGTCGGCACGAGTCATGCCGTCAATCTGACCGACGGCCTGGACGGCCTCGCGATCATGCCGGCGGTGATGGTCGCCGGCGCGCTCGGCATCTTCGCCTTCGTGATGGGCCGCGTCGACTTCTCGCGCTATCTCCTCATCCCGTACATCCCGGGCGCTGGCGAGCTGGCGGTGTTCTGCGCCGCGCTCGCGGGCGCCGGCCTCGGCTTCCTGTGGTTCAACGCGTACCCGGCCGAGGTGTTCATGGGTGACGTGGGCGCGCTTGCGCTCGGCGGCGCGCTCGGCACGGTGGCGGTGATCGTACGGCAGGAGATCGTGCTCCTGATCATGGGCGGAGTGTTCGTCGCCGAGACGCTCTCGGTGATGATCCAGGTGCTGTACTTCAAGTACTCGGGCGGCAAGCGAATCTTCCGCATGGCGCCCCTGCACCACCATTACGAGCTCTCCGGATGGAAGGAGTCGCAGGTCGTGGTGCGCTTCTGGATCATCACGATGATGCTGGTGCTGTTCGGGCTGTCGACGTTGAAGTTGAGATAAGGCGCAAGGCGCAGGGCGCAAGAGCGCAAAGGCACAGGGAACAAGACAAGAAAAATGATTCGA
>DATDMW010000029.1:0-6374 GCA_036518595.1 Burkholderiales bacterium | reverse complement strand
TCGAGCGGTTCTGCCCGGGGGCGAACAGCGCGCTGAACGAGAAAGCGCCGAACTTGGGCGACTCGTACCACGCGGCGTGCGACAGCCGGGTGTCGAACTCGGCGCGGTTGTCGCCGCCGGTGTTACCCATAATGCTGTTGTAGTCGCCCACCGTCGCCGAGAACGGATCCATGCGCCCGGTCGACAGCTTGTACGGCGCGTCGGTCTTGCCCAGCTTGACTGCGCCGAAGTCGCCGGCCATTCCGAGGAAGCTGTTGCGCGAGGCAAAGGCGCCCTTGACGTTGTTGTCGGAGGAGGAATTCGATGAAGCGGTGCCCGGCGTAGCGGAGACGTCGACCTGGGTTTCGATCTGGAACACCGCCTTTAATCCGCCTTCGCCCAGATCGTGCCCGCCGCGAACGCCGAAGCGAGACAGGTTGCTGGAGATGTCGGGTTGCCAGCCCAGCTTGCCCTGCAGCGGCGCTCCGCTGCCGTCGAGGTGCCCGGCGATGCCCTTGGTCGCATCATCGATCGACAGATCGAGATGGCCGTATATTTCGATGTTGGTGGGCGCCGTCACCGACTGCGCGAGCGCGCCGCCCGCGAACATGCCCCCTGTCGAGCCGAGCGCAAGGGCAACGGCTGCTGCTCCCCATCTGGTTCTCATACGCATCTCCTCTCTCTCCGCATGACATCAACGGCGCGCAAGAGGAACTTCAGAACCCCTCGCCGCCGAACTTACCGCTGTGGAATTTTTCGCGGCGAGAAAAATGTTAAGTCCGCGCCTCGCGAGATACCTTGCGATTCGATGACGTTTGGCTGACAACGGCTGAAGCGCTGCATCGCGGGTAAACCCCTAGTGGAGCACGAGCACGCGCGTGAGCCGGCGCTTCCGCCAAGGTAAACCCGCAGTGTTGCCGAGACGCTCAGTGTTGGCGAGACGCTCAACGTGCGCGGCTCGATAACATTTGGATACCAATTGTTGCAGCTTCCCTGCATTCACCCGCGCAAAATCGGCGCATCGACAATTTTGCAGGGAGATTTGGTGAGCAAGAAGGCGATCATCCTGGTGCTCGCGCTCGCCGGCGCGAGCACCGTCGCGACGGCACAGCAGCCGCCGCCGCAAGGCAAGCCCACGTTCGAAGAGCGCAAGCAGCACATGCTCGAGCGCATGGACCAGCGCATCCAGGCCATGCAGAAAGCGCGTGACTGCCTCGCCCAGGCGCAGGACCAGCAGGCCGCGCGCGCGTGCCGGCAGCACGGGCCGGGTCAGGAGCGCCACTGAGCAGTTGGGGTGACGGTCCGGCTCCCCGGTCCGGCATCCCGAGCGGGCGAAGGGCCCGCTCCCCCTTCCCTGGCGGGCCCTTCCGCTTCGCTCGAAAGAAGAAGCGAGACCACGAGGAGGCAAGACCCGGAAGCAGCAGGAAAACAAAAAGGCGCGGCGAAAGCCGCGCCTTTTTGTTTCTCCAGGGCCTTCAGTTCATCCGGGCCGCGTCGCGCTCGCGATCGATCAGCTCGTCGCGCCCCTTCATGGTGAGCGAGCAGTACTCGCCCTGGGCGGTGACGTAGCCGAGCAGCTTGAGCTTCGGCGCGATGTGGGCCGGCACCTTCACGGGCCCGGAGTGGATGTCGCGCATGGCGCGCATGAGGTTGACTTCCTCGGTGGTCAGTCTGCTGTCCATTGCTCGCTCCTTCTCAGACGTTTTCTGTCATTGGGCCGAACAGAAGCCGTCCCAGCAACGGCTATCCAAGTGTCATACCGTACGACGTTGCGGCGTACGCGGCGCGGCACATTTTGCCGTTTCACGGCAAATTCCCGCCGCCACGCGAGGCCGGCGTCTCCCGGAGACGACAGTTCGCGCCACCGGTTATCATCGCGGCGGGAGGAGACCCCATGACGACGACGCTTCGCGCGGTGCTCGCGAAATCGGCGATCTCGGCGTGCACGCTCTGGTGCGCCGCGGCCGCCGACGCCCAGCAGTATTCGGGCCAGGAAGAGGCGCGCAACCTGCGCCTGGTCGGCTTCCACGACCTCGCCGCGCGCAGCGCCTACCAGCCGACGATCAGGCACCAGGGGGAGCGCTGGATCCTCTACGTCGGCCACCACGGCGGGCGCGCGGTCAACCCGCTCACGGGCAAGCTCGAGGAGAACGGCACGTCGGTCCTCGACGTGACCGATCCCGCCGCGCCGCGGCTGCTCGCGCACATTCCCGGCGAGAAGGGCCGCGAGGTGCCCGGGCGCGAGACGGGCGGCGCGCAGATGACGCGCGTGTGCCTCGGCAGCGAGCTCCCGAAGGGCGATCCGAGGAAGGTGTACCTGCTGCGCAACTTCGGCGACTCGCGCGACGAGATCTGGGACGTGAGCACGCCGGAGAAACCCGCGCTCGTCTCTCAGTTCGGGAAGTTCAAGAGCACGCACAAGAACGAATGGGAGTGCGCGAGCGGCATCGCCTATCTCCCGGGCAGCGATCCGGCGTACCGCGCCTCGCGCGTCACGCACGTCTACGACCTCTCCGACCCCGCGAAGCCGCGCTTCATCCGAACCTTCGGCCTCATCGACCAGCTCAAGGACGCGAAGGGCTACCAGCCCGGCCAGATCCACGGGCCGATCTCGGCGTACCCGGCGCGCGAGCGCGTGTACTTCGGCTACGGCACCAACGCACGCGGCGTCGCGCAGGTCGTCGACCGGCAGAAGCTGCTGAAGGGCGCACCCGAGCCCGCCCCGCCGAACCTGCTCGATCCGCAGGTGGTGCGCATCAACCTGCCCGAGTTCATGGGCGCGCACACGGCCTTTCCGCTGCTCGACGTCGAGCTCCCCGACCTGAAGGCCGGCGAGAAGAAGAAGCGCGACTTCCTCGTGATCGTGAACGAGAACAACGTGACCGTGTGCAACGAGCCGCGGCAGATGGCGTTCTTCGTCGACATCACCGACGAGAAGCGCCCGCTCGGCGTGGCGAGCTACGACGTGCTCGAGTCCTCGGGCGGCTTCTGCGCGCGCGGCGGCCGCTTCGGCGCGCACGCGTCGAACGAGAGCACGGCGCCCGTCTACTACCGCAAGCTCATGTTCTTCTCCTGGTTCAACGCCGGCGTGCGCATGGTCGACGTGCGCGATCCGTACCGGCCGAAGGAGGTCGGCTACTACATCCCGGCGCGCACGCCGAAGACCGACCTGCGCTGCGCCGACGAGGCGAAGAAGACGGGCTGCGTGCCGGTGATCCAGATCAACAACGTCGAGATCGACGAGCGCGGCTACGTGTACGCGGTCGATCGCGCGAACAGCGGGCTGTTCGTGCTCGAGCCGACCGGCGAGGCGCGCGAGATCGCGGGCCTTCGCTAGCTACTCGAGACGGACGTTCCTGGAGAAGTCGTAGTCGGGCGCCGTCGCGCTCTCGAACTCCCAGCGCACCTGCCCTCCGGGCCAGCGCGCGGAGAAGACGTCGTCGAGGAACGCGAGCAACAGCTTCCACGCCTCCGCCGCCTCCTTCTCGCGGTAGCGTCCCGGCATGGTGTCGTTGAGCCAGCCGTGCGGCATGCCGGCGAAGATCTTCATGCGGTAGCTGCGCCGGCCTTCTTCCAGCACGTCGCGCACGCTGCGCACGTCGGCGAGCGAGATGGTGTGATCGCGCTCGCCGAAGACGAACAGCGCCGGCGCCGCGATCGCGGGCAGCATCTCGGCCATCGAGCGCGGCTGCACGGGCGAGGCGTCCCAGTCGCGCCGCTGCGAGGCGCCGTAGAAGACGACGAGCGCCGCGACGTCGCGCCGGCGGCTGCCGACCACGATCGGGTAGCGCCCGCTCTGGCACACGCCCATCACCGCGATGCGCGCCGCCGCCACGCGCGGGTGCGTCTTGAGGAAATCGATCGCCGCGTCGACGACCGCGGCGACCTCGTCGTCGGGCAGCGCGGCGCGCGCCTCGCCGCGGGCGAGCGCGGCCTTGTCGCCGCTCCAGCGCGAGAACAGGTCGGGCGCGAGCGCGACGTAGCCGTCGCGCGCGAGCCGCTCGCCGAGGTCGAGCGTATGCTTCACCAGGCCGTAGCGCTCGTGCAGGATCACGACCGCGCCGGCGCGCGCCGCGCCGGCCGGGAGGAACAGCACGCCCTCGCAGTCTCCGCCGAAGCGGATCCTCGGATGACCGGCGGCTGCGCTCACGGGTGGCCCTTCAGGAACAGCGTCTCGAAGCGCTTCTCCCAGTCGTTCCATTCGTCCATCATCGTCGACATGTCGATGACGCGGAACGCGTCCTTCGGGAAGCCGGTCTCGACCCTGCGGTTCACGGGCACTCGGCTCGCCTGCGCGATGAAGCGCTGGCCCTCGGGCGAGAGCAGGTAGTCGGCGAAGAGCAGCGCAGCGCTCGGGTGGCGCGCCTGCTTCGCGAGCGCGATGCCGTCGGCGCGCCCGAACGCGGGCGGCAGCGGCTTCCAGTCGATCGGCGCGCCCTTCTCCTTCAGCTTGTCGACCGCCTGGTTGTAGAGCGTGAGCGCGATCGGGATCTCGCCCGCGGCGACCAGCTCGGTCATCAGCGTATGGCCGTTGCGCACCTGCGGCCGCGTCGCGGCGAGGCGCTCGAAATATGCGAGGCCCTTCGGCTTGCCCATCGCGTTGGCGACGGCCGCGAACCAGACGACGTCGGAGGCTTCGATGCCGAGGTTGCCCGCCCACCGGGGCGCGAGCAGATCGTCGTAGGACCTGGGCACGTCCTCGGGTTTCACCAGCCGCGTGTTGTAGCCCATTACGAAAAAGAGCAGGTTGTCGGGCGCGTAGCCCCGGTGGCTCGGGAAGGCGTCGGCCGGGATGTCGGCGAACGCCGGGCTCCAGAACGGCTCGAGCAGTCCCTCGCGGTACAGGATCTCCATGCCGTGACCGCTGCCCTCGAAGGCGTCGGCGGCGGGTCTGCCCGCGCGCGCCTCGGCGAGCGCGCGCTGCACCAGCTTCTGGTTGATGCCCCGCCACATCGTCACCTTGACGCCGTACTTCTTCTCGAAGCCGGCGAAGAGCGGCGCCGCGTCCTCGGGCGTCATCGTGGAGTAGAGCGTGAGCCCGCCTTCCTTTCTCGCCGCCGCGACAAGCCGCTGCTCGCGGTCGGCGCCGCGGTACTGGTAGAGCTCCCGGTTGCGCGCCTCGCGGTCCTGCGCGAGCGCGCCCGCGCTCGCCGCGAGGACGAGCAGCAGCACGAGGATGCGCCGTGTGGCCGCCATGGCGCTCGATTCTAGACGCGGAGCGGATATACTGCGCGGTTTCGCGATGATCCGTCTCTCCAACGTCACGCTGCGCCGCGGCGCGAAGGCGCTGCTCGAAGGCGCCGACGCGGCGCTCGCCCCCGGCGACAAGATCGGCCTGATCGGCGCCAACGGCTCCGGCAAGTCGAGCCTGCTCGCGCTGCTGCGCGGCGAGCTGCACGCCGACGCCGGCGACGTCGACCTGCCCGCGCGCTGGCGCATCGCGCATGTCGCGCAGGAGACGCCCGCGCTCGAGCGTCCGGCGATCGAGTATGCGATCGACGGCGACCTGGAATTGAGGAAGCTCGAGGCCGCGCTCGCGCAAGCCGAAGCTGCCGACGACGGCCATGCGATCGGCGAGCTGCACGCGATGCTCCGCGACGCCGACGCGTATACCGTGCGCCCGCGCGCCGAGCGGCTGCTCCGCGGCCTCGGCTTCGCGCGCGACGAGCTCGCGCGTCCGGTCTCGAGCTTCTCCGGCGGCTGGCGCATGCGGCTCAATCTGGCGCAGGCGCTGATGTGCCCGTCGGACCTGCTGCTGCTCGACGAGCCGACCAACCATCTCGACCTCGACGCCATCCTGTGGCTCGAGGACTGGCTGCGCCGCTACGCCGGCACGCTGATCGTGATCTCGCACGACCGCGACTTCCTCGACGGCGCGGTCGGCGCCATCGTGCACATCGACGGCTGCAAGCTCAGGCGCTACGCCGGCAACTATTCGGCGTTCGAGCGCCAGCGCGCCGCCGCGATCGTGCTCGCCGCGGCGCAGGCCGAGAAGCAGGCGCGCGAGCGCGCTCACCTCGAGTCCTTCATCGACCGCTTCCGCGCCAAGGCCACGAAGGCGCGCCAGGCGCAGAGCCGCATGAAACAGCTCGAACGGATGGAAGTCCTCGCGCCGCTGCACGTGTCGGCGCCGTTCTCGTTCGAGTTCCGCGAGCCGCTGAAGAGCCCCAACCCGCTGCTCGTGTTCGAGGACGTGTCGGCGGGCTACGGCGAGCGCGTCGTGCTGCGCGGCGTGACGCTGTCGCTCCAGTCCGGGCAGCGGATCGGCCTGCTCGGGGTCAACGGCGCGGGGAAGTCGACCTTCGTGAAGAGCGTCGCCGGGGTCCTCGCGCCGCTCTCGGGCAAGGCGACGCTGAACAAAGGACTCGAGATCGGCTACTTCGCGCAGCACCAGG
>DATDMW010000028.1:0-2188 GCA_036518595.1 Burkholderiales bacterium | reverse complement strand
GCGGGCACCGACCGGAAGCGTCCCACGAAGGACCCCGCCGGCCTGCGCCCGGGCAGCCACACGCTCGCCGCCTGGTGGGTGATCGCGCCGAGCAGCGCGACGGCGAGCAGCCCGTGGATGATCAGAAGCGCCGTCGTCATGACTCCCGCCTCCGCTTTTCGGGCCATATTGCACAAATCGGTCCCGCCGCGCAACGCGCTCTAGCGGGAGAGCGAATCGACGCCGCGGTTGGCGAGCGCGTCGGCGCGCTCGTTCTCGGGGTGGCCGGCGTGGCCGCGGACCCAGTGCCAGGTGACGCGGTGCTGGGCCCTCATCCGGTCGAGCTCCTCCCAGAGCTCGCGGTTCTTCACCGGCTTCTTGTCCGCCGTTTTCCAGCCGCGGCGCTTCCAGTCCGCGAGCCACTCGCTCACGCCCTTCTGGACGTACTGCGAGTCGGTGTAGACCTCGACGACCGACGGGCGCTTCAGCATTTCGAGCGCGCGAATGACCGCGGTGAGCTCCATGCGGTTGTTGGTGGTCTGCGGCTCGCCGCCGAAGATCTCCTTCTCCTCGGTGCCGTAGCGCAGGATCGCGCCCCAGCCCCCGGGCCCGGGATTGCCGCGGCAGGCGCCGTCCGCGTAGATCCGGACCGGGTCAGCCATCGCGCCGGCGCTGCTTGACGTGCACCCCGTTGTCCTTCTGCGCCACCGGCGCGAGCGCCTCGGCGCGCTTGCGCTTGTCGCGCCAGTTCGGGACGACCAGCCGCATGCCGACGGTGTGCTTGACCGCGCGCACGACGTAGATCCCGCCGAGCACCGGCCACCAGCGGTCGCCCGCCTTCTCCATGAACTGGAAGCGCTGCAGCCAGCGCGTCTGCGTGAAGGGCGGCGCGTAGCAGCCGAAGCGGCCGCCGTTCAGCTCGAAGCCGAGCAGCGACAGCCAGTCCTTGAGACGCAGCAGCCCCAGGAACTTTCCGCACCAGGGCACGGGACGCTCGGGCCGGCGGCGGACGAAGGCGCGCTTCGCGCCCCACAGCGACAGGGGGTTGAAGCCGGAGATGACGATCGAGCCTTCGGGCATGAGCACGCGCTCGGCCTCGCGCAGGATCTGGTGCGGCTGCTCGGCGAACTCGAGGACGTGCGGGAGCACCACGAGGTCGATGCTCTGCGAGGCGAGCGGCAGGCGGCCCGCCTCGGTGACCAGGCCGGCGCCGGCGTCGACGCCCGCGCGCACCTTGAGCACGATGCGAGACTGGCGCAGGAAGTCGATCTCGGGCAGCCCGATCTGGACCGCGTTGTAGCCGAACACGTCGTCGACCGCGCTGTCGAACTGGCCCTGCTCCCAGTCGAGGATGTAGCGCCCCGCCGGGGTGTGGAACCATTTCGAGAGCATTGACTTTTCGCTGGGCTCGAACACAATGATCCGCTCAATGGCCGACGCAAAGATTCAAGTCGTTCCCCTCCGGGCGTTCAAGGACAACTACGTCTGGACGCTGCGCAACGACCGCCACGCCGCGGTCGTCGACCCGGGCGAGGCGCGTCCGGTGCTGGATTATCTCGCTTCCGAAGGATTGAAGCTCTCCGCGATCCTGGCCACGCATCATCACCAGGACCACGTCGGCGGCGTCGCCGGGCTGCTGGAGCGGCATTCCTGCCCGGTCTACGGGCCGCGCGGCGAGCCGATCGCGACGCTGACGCATCCGGTCGGCGGCGGCGACACGGTGACCCTTCCCGAGCTCGGGCTCTCGCTCGAGGTGCTCGACATCCCGGGGCACACGCGCGCGCACATCGCCTATTATGGGGCAAAGCTCCTGTTCTGCGGCGACACGCTCTTCGCGTGCGGCTGCGGCCGGGTCTTCGAAGGCACGCCGGCGCAGATGCACGCGTCGCTGCAGAAGCTGGCCGCCCTGCCCGACGACACGCTCGTCTACTGCGGACACGAGTACACCCTCGCGAATATCGGCTTCGCCCAGCGGGTCGAGCCGGGGAATCCGCAGCTGCTCGCGCGCGAGGCCAGCGACGCGAAGCTGCGCGAGCGCGGGTTGCCGACCCTCCCGTCGACGATGGGCCGCGAGAAGGCGACCAACCCCTTCCTGCGCGTGCGCGAGCCGGCGGTCGTGGACGCGGCGAGCAAGTATCTGGGGCACCGGGCGGGCGACGCGGCGGGCGTTTTCGCCGCCCTGCGCGAGTGGAAGAACAGGTCTTGATCC